>CAXMSI010000106.1:0-5926 GCA_964196085.1 uncultured Acidimicrobiia bacterium
GGACGCAAGTCCTTGAGGTGCGCCATCATCGCAGCTGGGTTCATCACGATCAGCACGTCGGGGTCATCCCCTGCGGTGTGAATGTCGAAGTCAGCGATCTGGACTTGGAACGAAGAGACTCCTGCAATGGTGCCGGCTGGGGCGCGAATCTCAGCCGGGAAACTTGGGAAGGTTGCGAGGTCGTTGCCGAACAGGGCCGAGGCATCGGTAAAACGGTTGCCCGCGAGCTGCATGCCATCGCCCGAGTCGCCAGCGAAGCGAATGGTCAAACGCTCGAGAACTTCAGGGTCATCTGAGTGTTCAGCGAAGGTTGTCGTTGTGTCTGTCACGTTGGTTCCTTGAGGAAGCTGGGATGCGGCCTATATTCTCGCACACTTTCGCAGAATAATCAGCACGTTGGTACCGTTCGAAGAGCAGTTCGCGTGGAGGGGTACTGAATGACCGACATCTTTGTAGTTGATGCTTGCCGGACGCCTATCGGCAAGCTGGGAGGAGCCCTTGCGAACGTGCGTCCTGACGATCTTGCAGCACACGTTATGAAGCAGTTAATGGTCAGAAATTCTGCGCTTGACCCAACGCTGATCGAGGACGTCTATTGGGGTGCGGCCAATCAGGCAGGCGAAGACAACCGAAACGTCGGCCGAATCGCAGCGTTGCTTGCTGGTCTTCCTCTTGAAGTTGCTGGCGTTACGCTGAATCGACTTTGTGGGTCGAGCCTTCAGTCGGTTATCTCTGGCACACAGGCACTCAAAGACGGATGGGGCGACGTCATGATTGCTGGCGGTTCCGAGTCGATGAGCAGAGCACCGTTAGTAATGCTAAATAAGCCACGGGAGGCGTTCAGGCCTGGGACTCCCGAAATTGCAGACACCACCTTGGGGTGGCGTTTTGTGAATCCGAAATTCAATGAGCTGTACCGGTCGCTCCCCATGGGCGCAACAGCTGAAGAGGTAGCTGAGAAGTGGACGGTGTCACGCGAAGATCAGGACGCTTTTGCTTTCGAGTCACACCAACGAGCACTCGCAGCTATGGCCGCAGGGCATCTTGATAGCCAGATTGAGGCTATTGACGCTCCGCAAGACGTCCGAGGGCGCACCTCGAGTCTCGTTACCCAAGATGAGGGTCCGCGAGTCGATACTTCGTTGGAAAAGTTGGCCTCGTTGCGGCCAGTGTTTAGAGATGGTGGCAGCGTGACCGCGGGTAATGCCTCACAAATGAACGACGGTGCGGCCGCTGCGCTGCTTGCGACGAGAGCTGGGCTAGAAGAAATGGGAGCCGAACCGATGGCCCGTGTTGTTGCGTCCGCTGTTTCGGGTGTGCATCCTGACATCATGGGGATCGGCCCTGTCCGAGCCAGCCAGAAAGCGCTCAAACGAGCTGGGCTCACGCCGGCTGATATGGATCTTGTGGAGTTGAATGAAGCGTTCGCCGCTCAAGCCCTCGCGTGCATGCGCGAGCTTCAATTGGACCCTGCCAAAGTCAACGTAAATGGTGGGGCAATCGCCAATGGGCACCCTCTCGGCGCTTCCGGTGCAAAGATCCTGACGACATTGGTGCACGAACTTCAGCGCACCGGTGGCCGCTACGGCCTAGCCACCATGTGCATTGGCGTTGGACAAGGCATAGCGGTCGTGGTTGAGGCTGTCTAAGACTGACTGGAAACTAGAAACCTTTTCAACCTGGATGCCGGTGCCGTGGGTAGGCCGTGGTTTCGTGGTTCGGGTTGCTACTTGTAGGAAATTGGGCGGTCCCTTGGGAAGATGTTTACCCATAGCTGGCCTGGGGGGACGAGCATTGGTTCTCCTCCATCGGTAGTGAGTGTGAAGGGGTCCCCGTTACTGCTGCGTGCCCACGTTCCAGTGGTGATCAGTCCGTTAGCAAGCACGTAGGCGCTGCCGCTTCCCACTGTATCCATGACGGGAACGGCACTACCTGCGCCAGAGGGAGAGCCTTGTGTGAACTGGTCGGCGACAATCACAATGATGGTGTCGTAGGACATTGGACCCTGCACGGTTAGCTCGGAGTCGGCCCAATCCTGTGTGCTTGAACCTAGGTGGCGAACGTACCTGCCTTCGTCGTACTTCCAGGTCACGGTGAGCCCCGGGACCCAGCTGAGTTCTAGCTCATTGGCGACTTCGGTTCCTTGCAGGTCGCCCCAAACGAACCATGGCTGACTCATTGGTTCGTCGCTGTAGCCGCGCTGAGTGGCCAGATCACGATGCAGAGACGTGCTGATGTAGAGATTGTGCGGGGCCCGCCGCGCGCTGTTGCGGAACGAAGCTGGTGGCATCTCTCCATTGAGGGGCACACCAACTGACCTGACAATCGACTTTATCCAGTCTTGTCCACCGGAGATCACCAAGGTGGCGTTGAGAGGCTTCACTAAAGTCGGGTCCGAAGGGCGGACGGATCGATTTGGTCCGAGGTATTCGATATCGGTTTGCAGCGACAGGGCTATGAAGCGGGTGACGCCCTCGGCCATCAGCTCGATCATCGCGTCGGCTTGCTCGACACCTGTCTGGGGCCTGGCCTCAGCATGGTTGTCGATCTTTACGGCTATCACTCGGCGATTGATGAGCGATTCCTCTACGACGTAGAGACCATTGAGTGGCGACTGGACCCCGGCGGGAAGCGTTGTTGTTGGGATCGGAAGTGTCGTCGTCGTACTGGTGGTTGTCGTTGCCGTTGCCAGCGAGGTGGTTGTGGGGGCAGTGGTGGAGGCGGGGGCAATAGTGGCGGTCACTGCCTCTGCCTCTGCCTCTGGCTCTGACGCACACGCAAACGCGATGAGAGCTAGCGCGAGAACCAGAGCTGAAGTGCGAGTGAAGTGCGACATGGGGGGACTCCAAGAGTTATTCGGGCAGAGAAGAGGCTACTCGCCCGATGCGCAAAAGTGGCCAGTATCGGAATCGAACCGTGCCAACGATGTCCCTCTGGGAGACTGGCCCAAACTGTCGACTGTCAACGGTAGTGACGAGCGAATTATCCGAAAGCACGAAGTATTCGTCGGCTTGTAACTCTGATGGCCCCTTGGGGGCGAGTGCGATGACGTCACCCGGCCGCCCGATGAGGCGCTTGATCAAAAGCCGGTCCGGCCGGTTGACAAGCACTACATCACCCACCTTCGGTGTGGTTCTCGAGCTGACCAAATAATCGCCGGCCAGCAAAGCGGGAGACATAGAGTCCTCGGCAACCTCGACTCTCAGGAACCTCTTCCACATCATGCAAGGGGAGTGTAGGGTCATGTCACAATCACCCGCCCTTCAGGAGGCACCACATGGGGTTCTTCAAACCGTCCACTATTGCATTCGCTCATTGCGACTTATTTTGCGGTGTCTATGACCCAGCTCAAGCCAGGATCGAGGCGCAATCGGTCCTCAACTCAGCCAAGAAGTACCACGGCTCAGACGACGACGTGTTCCGAGCCCGGTGCATCGCTATCAAAGAGTCGCAGGCAGAACTAGTAAAGCATCACCTCTCGGTTCTTTGGACAGACTTCTTCAAGCCACATCATGTCGAGGCTAATCCTGGGTTGCACGACTTGTTCTGGCGAGCAATCAAGGCAGCAAGTGCTGCAAAGAAGTCGATGGACGTCGCGGTTTCTGAAGAATTGATTGCACTCGTAGATGAGGTTGCGGTCGTCTTCTGGAGCACCGAGGAATCGAAGGCAACGGGCCTCTACCCGCCGGCTTAACTAACTGCATTTTTTGGGGCCAGCCTTCGGGCTGGCCCCTTTTTTTACTGCCAAAATCTGATTCGGTATTGTCGTTGGATTCTGCCAATATCTCCTCGTAAGTTTTCCTTGACCTACGGAGATGATTGTGGCCGGCTCGGCTAGAACGCCTTCTGCTTCGAAACTAGGCATTCCACCCGCATTGCGGGCGTTGTTGGTTCTGGGTCTGCTGTACGGGTTCCTGATTGGCGTCAAGCTTCTCTCGAGCGGAATCAAGGGGCTTGGTTCAGGATTCACAGACGGCCTATTTGAAAGCGCAACCAACCCGCTGGTCGGACTTTTCGCAGGTATTCTCGCCACGGTCCTTGTGCAGTCTTCGTCGGTTTCCACTACCACCATCGTGGCACTGGTCGCCGCTGGGACCATTCCTGTTGAAACAGCTGTCCCGATGATCATGGGAGCCAACATTGGAACCACGATCACCAACACCCTTGTGTCTCTCACACAGGCCCGTCATACCGAGGACTTCCGGAGAGCTTTTGCAGCTGCCACGATGCACGACTTTTTCAATCTCATCGCCGTTGCGGTGTTGCTCCCACTGGAGATATTCACCGGTATTCTGTCGTCGACCGCAGCGAAGATTGCGGGTCTCGTCGGCGATTCAGGCGGGGGTTCATTTGACAGTCCAGTGAAGGCCGCTGTGAGCTGGGGAGTGGGTTGGTTCAAGGACTTCGTACACCTGTTCACCGAGGAATCTGGAGCCGTGGGCGTGTTACTCCTGGTATTTGGCATCATAATTATCTTTTTGACGCTTTCGCTGATTACCAAGAACATGCGCACCCTGGTGTCAGCACGTATCGAGGTTTCGCTGAATGCAGCCCTCGAAAAGAGCGCCCTAATCGGTATGGCGGTGGGGGCTGTGGTCACGATCGCTGTCCAGTCGTCGTCGATCACCACTTCGATCTTGATTCCGCTTGTGGCCTCGGGGGTTCTCCTCGTTCGCAGTGCGTACCCAATCACGCTGGGAGCAAACATTGGCACCACGGTCACCGCACTGCTCGCAGCGATGGCTGAAGGAGCAACTGCTGGGTTGACCATTGCCATTGTTCATACTTTGTTCAACGTCACGGCAATTCTGATTATCTTCCCGTGGGCGAAAATCCGTTTCATTCCAGTGAACATTGCTGAAAAGCTTGCAATTGTTGCCGCTGATAGAAAGTGGCTAGCAGTGGCCTATACGTTTGGTACCTTCATCGTTTTGCCGGTGGTGGGTATTCTGGTACTTAAGTAAGGAGTCAATATGGTGTTCGATTTTTTCAGATCAAACCGACAAAGCCCAATTGAGCAGGTTGAAGCAACCATTGCCAACATGTTGCGGGACGGGCGCGTGGTGTTCGATGCGGGCGCCGACGCTCTTTTCGGCGGGGGTAAATCCAAGGAAGCCCGCAAAGAGGTGAGGCAGACGGACAAGTCCATCAACATAGCTCAGCAAGATGTCCGCCGAGCTCTCATGATGCATGCATCGGTGATGGCTGGATCGGATCTCTCAATTGCCCTCGCCTACATGAGTATTGTCAAAGATGCCGAGCGCGTCGGTGACTACTCCAAAAACTTATACGAACTCGTGAAGTATGGAGCTGACTTTGAAGCAGCTGACGACACCGAGCATCTTGCTCTGAACCGTGACCTTGTGGGTCAGTTGATCACTGATGCTGCTGCCGTTTTCGATGCTCATGACCGAGAGGCAGCTCAACGGCTCATTGACAAGGCGGACGGGTTCCTGTCGGAGCATGACTCGAACGTGAAAAAGGCCTTTAAGTCAGAAGGTAAGGCCGACCAAGCTGTTGCACGAGCCATGTACTTCCGATACCTCAAACGCATCACAGCCCATGTTATGAACGTGCTGACGTCTCTGGTCGTACCACTGCACCGTCTAGACCACTACGACGAAGCGCCGGAAGATAGATAGGGCTTCGCCGTTCAGGTTCCTAGCGGGATTAGAACCAACGACTTGATGAGTTGCTAGTCACTGGTTCTGGTTCCTAGTCAGTCGCTTAGATCAGGGAGACGCGGCGTTCCAGTTCTTCGTTGTCGATCTTTTCGAAGAGCGGCTTGATCTCGCCGATGGCTTGTCCCGATGGCAGGTCTGTTGGTTCCCAGGTTCCGATGGCTCCGGTGTGGTCGTAACGGAGCACCCCATGATCTCCGCGGGCGTCAGTGATGGTCTCTGTAGATTGTCTGCCAAACAGTTGG
>CAXMSI010000107.1:0-5910 GCA_964196085.1 uncultured Acidimicrobiia bacterium
GATCCTGACGATCCAGCGGCTCTCGCCGCCATAGGCCGTCTTCGTCGAGATTGTGTTGATGCCAAGGAAGCCCTCTCTTCAGACACCGAGGCGGTCATCCCTGTTCTCCTCCCTGCCTTGCAAACAGAAGTACGGATTACGAGGGCCGAATTTGAAGCAATGATTCGACCCCGACTCACGGAAGCAATCGATGCAACACGTCGCTCGTTTAAGAGTGCCAACATCGAGGCTGAAGAGGTCACAGCAGTCCTCTTGGTAGGCGGAAGTTCGCGAATCCCGCTCGTCGCCCAAATGGTCGCAGCCGGGTTGGGGCGACCGATATCTTTAGATGTTCATCCCAAGCACGCCGTCGCTCTCGGTGCAGCAATGGCCACCGAGCAAAACACCCAGCCATCGGCAGCCCCCCCAACGGCATCCTCAACGCCCCACACAAAACCAGTGGCAAAGCAACCTCCCTCCCTCAGGGCCCTTTCCACATTATTATCTAGGCGCAATCGTCTGATCGCCGGCGTAGCAGCTGCAGTTATCCTTGTACTGGCCATCGTCGGGTTCCTTCCAGAGGGAAACAAGTCGCTGGGGGATAAGAATGAAGATCCTTTGGCGGCAACCACCACGACAACTGAGCCGGCGGTCTCAACGACACCAACAACGACAGCTGTCCCCCCAACCACCGCAGTGGCAACCACGATGCCTTCCACGACCACTTCAACAACACCAACAGCAACAACAACAACACCACCGACAACAACAACAACAACTGTGCCGGGGATGCCGCCAGACATCGAAGCGCTTCGCCTTACCTCAATTGCGCTCATCGGAGACACCTACTCCGTCGACTACGAGGCAAACTACGACCCTCTGATTTCAAGCAACGCTTCTTCCCACCACATCCACTTCTTTTGGAATGTGTACGATCCGGCAACAGTCGGCACCAATGAGCCATCGAGTACCCGGGGGTCCTGGCAACTCTGGGATAAGAACAACACGGGAGATCAGACATTTGATGCTTGGTCCATCTCAGACGTCCCATTTGGAGCCACATCTATCTGCGCCGTCCCAGCAACTTCCACCCACGCCGTTGCCAACGTGGAGCGGGTAGCTGAAGCCTTTGACTGCATCCTGCTGCCATCTCCGTGACCGAGGTTGGCTTGCCGAGTGACTTGAAGCCGGCGCTTCAAACGGTCGCTAAGGCGGCCAACGCATACGGTCGGGCCGACCTCGAGGTCGCAGCAACCAAACTGATTGCCCAACTCGACAATCCACAGTGCCACATGGTGGTAGTGGGAGAGTTCAAACAAGGAAAGAGTTCTCTTGTAAACGCTCTCCTGAACGCCACGCTTTGCCCCGTCGACGACGACGTGGCAACTGCTGTACCCACCTTCATCCGCTTCGGAGACCCAACCTCAGCGAAAAGTCATCGTGGAGATGAGGTCGAGACCCTCAACACAGCGACGCTCAAGACGGCCATCACCGACAACGACCAAGAGAAGGTAGCTGCTGACGTAGTAGAGATCGAAGTCTCTCGTCAGTTATTGCAAAACGGGCTTGTCATGGTGGACACACCTGGCGTCGGAGGCCTCAACTCGCTTCACGGAACAAGAACACTCGCAGCGCTCAATCGCGCTGATGCTGTCCTGTTTGTCTCTGATGTCTCTCAGGAATTGACAGTGACCGAGGCTGAGTTTCTGCAAAAAGCTCGGACAGCGTGCAGCACGATTGCGGTAGTTATGCCTAAAACCGATCTATATCCACATTGGAAGAAGATCAAAGGCCTTACTGAAGGCCACCTCGCTTCTCTCGAGGTCACTGCCCCAGTGTTTCCCATCTCCTCGCCACTCAGACTCGAAGCGCTCACCACCCAGAGCGCGTCCGTCAACGACGAAGCCGGCTACAAGAGCCTCATTGAATGGATCAGTAGTGTTTCGAACCGATCCGAGAGTGGGAGAGTAGAACATGCCATCAGCGGGGCGCTCGACATTCTGCGTCAACTCTCCACTGTCTTCGCAGCGGAAAGAGCTGTCCTGCTCGACCCAGAAACGGCAGGGACCCGACTGAAGGCCTTGAGCGAAGCTAACGAACGGGTGGGAGCTTTGCGAGTCGGTGGCGGACGATGGAGACAAGTACTGTCTGACGGGATTTCCGACATTTCGTCCGAGGTTTCTTTCAAGCTCAGAGAGGGCCTTAAGACGGTTCGCGATGACGGAACGTTAATGATTGACGAGAACAATCCACTCTCCATCTGGCCAGAGTTCGAGGAAACAATGGCCTCCAAGGTACATGAGCTTCTGGGCGAAAACGTGGCGTTCATCCACGCTCGATCTCAAGAACTCGCAGCAGACCTCGATGCAGTTTTTGCAATAGAAGAACAAAGTATCGACATCTCGAGCCTTCTAGCATCCAACAGCTTTGAGATGGATTTAGAGGAGGTGGAAGCCCCTTCTGGGAGTATTGCGGGCAAAGCACTGACCGCTGTACGAGGGAGCTATTCGGGGATTCTCATGTTCAACATGATGGGTGGCCTAGTAGGAATCACCGCAATTGCACCCATAACCATCGGCCTCGGTGTCGTTTTGGGAATCAAGGCTCTAAAGGGCGAGCGGGACAAGAGAGTTCTCATTGCTCGGCAAACAGGCAAACAGGCTTTCAGGGTCTACCTCGACTCCGCTTCCGGTTGGGCCAACAAAGAGAATCAAGACGCAATCAAACACATCCAACGTGCGCTTCGAGACATGTTCACTGAGCGTCTCAGGGTGCTGCAACGCACAGCGACTGCAGCCTTGTCGGCAGCCAAAGGGGCTGCTGGGTCGGGTGGGGATGGACAGAAATCCCAGCTTGCCAATGTGGATGCCGAACTCAACCGCCTAGAAGCGCTGAGATCTCGGCTGACCTCGATGACCGAGGCGGACTAGTGACACTGATTGAACAAGTCCGATCCCTCGCAGCTTCGGCGGACAACGACTTCGCCGGGAGCCCAAAGCAGGACGCAATCCAAGCTGTGCTTCGACGCATTAGTGAACCCTTGCGGGTGGCAATCGCCGGACAGGTGAAGGCCGGCAAATCAACACTGTTGAACGCCCTCGTTGGAGAGGAGCTAGCCCCGACCGACGCCGGTGAATGCACCAAAGTGGTCACTTGGTACCGGGACGGAAAGACATATCGCGTCACCTTGTTCCCCAACCATGATGCTCCAATCGAGACCCGGTTTGAGCGGGAAAACGGAGCACTGGATATCGATCTGGGAGCGTTTCGACCCGAGGATCTAGACCACATGGAAGTGGAATGGCCTTCGGCTTCTCTCAGAGCGATCACTCTCATTGACACCCCAGGAATCGCATCTCTTTCTCGATCGATCTCTGCCAAGACACGCTCGTTTCTTACCCCTGATGACGAGCACCCAACCGAGGCCGACGCTGTTCTGTACCTCCTACGACACCTACATAACACTGATATTCGTTTCCTTGAATCCTTCCACGATGTCCAGGCCTCCCAAGCGACCCCCATCAACGCCATCGGCGTGCTGTCAAGGGCCGACGAGATCGGTGTAGGCAGGGTCGATGCTATGAATTCGGCACGCAAGATTGCCCATCGATACCAGCAGGACCCACAACTCCAGAGACTCTGTCAAGCCATTGTCCCAGTGGCTGGACTCGTTGGCCAGGCCGGCGTGACTCTCACCGAAGGCGAGTACCGATCCTTAGCGGTTCTCGCCTCGCTTCCCCAAGAAGTGCACCAGCAACTACTTTCAGCGGTGGACAGGTTCGTGGCTGAGGAAGCTTCGGTCAGTCTGATCCCACTTCAACGACAAGCCATGCTCGAGCGATTCGGTCTCTATGGGATTCGTCTCGGTGTCTATCTCATTCAGGCAGGCAAGACAACCACCGCCAAGGAACTTTCCCAAGCATTTCGTACCGAAAGCGGGATCGACAACCTGCAACATGTCCTGGTGACACAGTTCACGCAACGAAGTGACATTCTGAAGGCTCGATCGGGCTTGCTGGCCCTCGACGCAGTCACCATGGGAGATTCCTCCCCCGCAGCGACAGCCCTTGCCAACGGAATCGAGCGAATCGAGGCCATGGCCCACGACTTTGCCGAGATGCGACTCCTCAACATGATCCTCACCGGAGGGGTGGTCCTCCGAGACAGCGACCGACTGGCAGCAGCACGTCTCTTGGGGTCCCACGGCAGGGCCGACTCAACTCGACTCGATCAGGACCCAGCTGACTCTGAAGGAATAAGAGCCGCCGCCTTTGCAGCACTAAGTATGTGGCAGTCCCGGGCCGAGAACCCCATGAGTTCGCGCTCACAAGCCGACGCAGCCCGGATTCTCGTCCAGTCGTGCGAAGCGATAATTTCCAGACTTCCTACCTAGAGCGAGTCGTTGGCGGCCCCAGAACCCAAGAGTTGCTGAGCCGCGTCTCGAACTGCGTTCGCTGCTGCGTTGTACAGCGCAGAACCAATCGACACCCGCCGAACACCGAGAGCAGCGAGTTGATGTACCGAAGGCCCGTCGGGGAAGGCGAGGACGTTCACCGGAAGACTGAGGCTGACAACCTGTGAGATGTCTGATGGCGAGGTGAGGCCAGGGGCATAGAGGACGTCAGCTCCCGCAGCTTTGTAAGCAACGAGGCGGGCTAGCGTATCTTCAAAGTTGCTGACTCCATACAGATGGTTCTCTGCACGCGCCGTGAGCACAATACCGTAGGTTGAACAGGCTTCAGCAGCCTCGGCCACCGCATTCGCCGCTACTGAGAGGTCATCGATTCGATCGCTACGTGGGTCATAGTCTTCAATGGAGATACCAGCCGCTCCAGCCTCGGCGAGATATACAACCGTTTCAGCAATCCCTCCCGGATCGTCTGGGAACAGCCGTTCGCTGTCAACATTAAGGGGCAGGTCGATGAAAGCGGTGAGGTCAGCAACGTGCTCAATGAGCTCTTCGCGGGTCACTTCCTGATCGTCTTTGCCAATCGAGCGAGCGAAGCCCGCACTGGTAGTGGCGAGAGCTTGGAAGCCTGACTCTTGCAAGATTTGTGCCGAGCCTCGGTCCCACGGGTTAGGAAGAATGAATGTGCCCGAGGAGTGGAGCGCTCGGAAAGTGCTGATGTGGGACATGCCGAAAGGGTAGTGGTTGGGTTCGCTGGTCTCTTCCCTCTGGGGAGTCCTGCCCATCTGGTGAGCGGTTTCCTGGGTTGTTGACAGTTTCTTGACGTGCGATTGGCAGACTGTTCTTGAGCTTCCCTGCCTCAGACGGCTGCCAACCGCACTGCGTAGTGGTTGTTTGTGACTGCAAGGAAACCCGCCTCGCAGTCTTCTCCGCGAATGAGAGAGCCCCGGCGAAGGCCGGGGCTCTCTCATTCGCGGAGGGGGTGGGATTTGAACCCACGGAGGCTTGCACCTCACTGGTTTTCAAGACCAGCACTTTCGGCCGCTCAGTCACCCCTCCAAATGGGTGGCAGCATTGTACGCCAAAGATCGGCTGAGCTCTATTCGGATCTTCTCTTCTCGAAGAACTCCGACAAGATCGCTGAGCATTCCTCTGCGAGCACATCGTGGGTGATCTCTGATTGGTGAGGTAGGCGAGTGTCTCCAAGGACGTTGTAGAGGCTCCAGGCTGCGCCAGCTTTGAAGTCTGCGGCTCCGTATACAACTCGATCAATTCTTGCCCACATGATCGCACCAGCACACATAACACACGGCTCGAGTGTGACGTAGAGCGTATGACCGTCGAGTCTCCAATCCCCTAGCTCAGCGGCTCCCTTGGTGATGGCAATCATCTCAGCGTGGGCCGCTGGGTCGGCCAGCTGTTCACGACGATTGTGCCCCCGGGAAACGACGTTCCCATCAGCATCCACTAGGACAGCCCCAACGGGAACATCCCCATGTTCTGGAGCTAGTGATGCTTCTTCA
>CAXMSI010000108.1:0-2905 GCA_964196085.1 uncultured Acidimicrobiia bacterium
CGAGAGGCCTTACGGGTCATGAAAACCACGATGGTCCCTCCGGCGGCAACAAGGCCCAAGCCACCAAGAACAATGGGAAGCCCGAGAGGTAGCAGGAGAGTTTGAAGCATTCGACCAGAGGCTATTTGCCAGACCACCAACCCAACCGGAACTCCGCCAATGATCCATGCAGACAGCCGGGCCGCCGCACTTCCGGTCCGCCCCTCTCTACGCAGCTCACCCTCATTGGCGGCTAGTACAGCAAGGCTCTCGAATACGTCAGCTGCTCGCACACCCACGTTCGAGGACAACCTCACCGCTACCCCCGCCAACCTCCCCTGATGAGGTAGTTGAGCTTCCAATTCTGCGGCAACATGGGCCAATGGGACCCCCAATGAGGCTTTCCTGGCCACCCCTCGAAATCTCCCTCCCTGTACTTGAGCCACGGAACCAATAGCGCCGCGCAGACTTCGACCAGCTCGCAACTCACTCGCTACAGCCGTAAGGACTGCAACTTCGGCATCCAAACGCGCCGCTCTGGCCAGCAGAATTGCAACGGCACCCCCTCCCATGAGCGCCGCAAACATTGGGAACGACAGTGAAACCCAAAGGATCAACAACACCAGGATCGGGGTCCTGAGCAGCAGCCCGATAACGAGGAGCACCACAAAACTCATAGGAGTTCCAGCACACGGTCTGAGCTGATTCTGGAAATAGAAGTGACCCGGCGACCCTGTGGGGTTCGGGCAACCTGGACAATGAGATGAACGGCCGACCTGAGTTGTCTGCGAATAGCGTCTCCTGACACCCGAGAACTTCCAGACAGAGCAAGCGTCTCCAAGCGCCAAAGTGCATCTTTGGGGGAGTTCGCGTGCACAGTGCTCATCGATCCTTGGTGCCCAGTGTTGAGTGCCGAGATCATATCTAACGCCTCTGAACCACGAACTTCACCAACGATAATCCTGTCAGGCCGCAGCCGGAGAGCCGCCCGCACGAGATCTCTGAGTGTGACCTCGCCAAAGCCTTCTACGTTGGGGGGCCGAGCTTCGAGCCGCACTACATGCCCGGTGAGGCGTAGCTCGGCGGCATCCTCGATAGTTATGACTCGCTGATTGTGTGGGATCTCAGTAGAAAGCACGTTGAGCAGGGTGGTCTTACCAGCACCCGTGCCACCGCTCACGACGATATTCTCTCGCTCACAGACTGCCCTGCGTAGAATTTTGACACCGTCGCCCGTCAATGACCCAACCGCCTGCATGGCCTCCAGATCAAGAACTGTATGGGTGAAACGGCGAACCGCCAGAATGGGGCCGTCAATCGATACAGGTTCCACCGCAGCGTGCAAGCGGCTGCCATCAGCAAGGCGAGCATCGACGGTTGGAGATGAACGATCGAGCCGAAGTCCTAAGGGGGCAATGACCCTTTCGACGGCGGCTCGAACGTCCCCCGGGCCCTCGAAACGAAGCTCTGATAGTTCCAGTTCGCCATTGCGTTCAGCAAAGATCTCTCCAGATCCATTCACCAACACATCCGAGACTGAAGGGTCCCGTAGGAGTTCTTCAACGGGTCCCAAACCCACAATGGCATCTACCACCGACTGCACAGTGCGCTCAGACGCCAAGGGAGCCTCTTCTCGAAGGAAGACCCTGGCAGCCTGCTCTAGCTGCAACGGCTCTATCGAAACCTCAGACTGCACTAGCCGCTCCACCACTCGCTCAACCACGCTCACAATGACTCCCAAACAGGCCGCCAGGATCGAACCCAACGCGAGCCGGGATTCACAATCCCTGTGAGGATTGACCGGACGGTGCGAGCGCTAAGCGCTGCCAGCACGAGTCCACCGTGCCGCTTTGGCGGACCACCAAGACCGACTGGCTGCAAGACCACATCGGATAAAAGGGGAGGAACAAACGGGCCGATCAAGATGGCCTGTACCTCTACCGCTGGGGCGAGTTCGAACGCAACAGATCGATCGGCAATAGAAACAAGCACATTGGGCCACGACGAACACAAGGCCTCCAAGACCTCCGCTGCTTTGGGCAGATCCACCCCTCCGTTGTGGAGAAACGACACCCCAGGATGCTGTGGCTGAAGATGGGACTTTCGAGGTCCTTCAGAGACGATGCTTGCCAGACTCACCCCTTCGCGGTGAGAGTCGCTCACAAGGTCGACGACAAGGCAGGTGCCCTTTGCGGCTGCCATGCCGATGGGAGCAACGACGCCCAGAACGCCATCATTAGAGACTGAAAGTGAAACTACGCTCATGTCACCAACCTTTGAGAACCTCCTATTTCTAGACCCAAGCTGCGCTGGGGTACACCCCTTTACACCAGCCTCAAGGTGCGCGATAGTTTCGGGTCGGAACGAGAGCGCTGGCGCTACAGGCTTGTTACGATCCCCTTATGAGCGACACAGCAGAAACTCCAGACAGTGAGAAAGGCGCGACCACTCACATGGACATTGAAGGCGCTCCCACATTCCCAGCTTCCGCCAAGCTCGAGACATGGGATGCCCCAGACGGTTCAGTCACCGGTATGCGCTACTCCGAAACGAAAAAGATCATGGAGCGTGATGACCACGTCGCGAAGGTGAGAGAAGTCATGGAGCGGGACGCAGAGTCTCAGTAGGGCTTCAAAGAACTATCGATCACATCTAACGCGTCGTAGAATGGTCGCGTGACCAAAGCTGCTGCATTTTTCGATCTCGATAAAACCATCATCGCCAAGTCTTCGACTCTGGCTTTTGGGAGGCCTCTCTATAAGGCCGGGTTTCTAAAGCGCGGGATGCTGGTGAAAGCCGGAATCGCCCAAATCGCTTATACGGCTTTTGGAGCCGACCACGACCAACTAGACAAGGTCAAAGAACAACTCAGCACAGTGACCCAAGGCTGGGATGCTGCTGAACTCCGCAGACTTGCCACCGAAGC
>CAXMSI010000108.1:2915-5640 GCA_964196085.1 uncultured Acidimicrobiia bacterium
GACGAAGTGGTTTCGCCACTCGTGTACCAAGAGGCCATCGAACTTATTGGTCATCACCGCGAGTCAGATCGCAAAGTAGTGATCATCTCAACCAGCCCCGAGGAGATTGTTGCCCCCCTAGCGCAGTTCCTTGGTGGCATCGACCACGTGATCGCCACCCGATCCGAGATCGGGCCAGACGGCAAATACACAGGCGAACTCGAGTTCTACGCCTACGGAGAGAACAAAGCTTTGGCCCTCAAAGAATATGCCGAGGAGCACGATCTCGATCTTTCAGAGTCCTTTGCATACTCAGACTCGGTCACAGACCTTCCCATGATGCGAGCTGTAGGGCATCCTGTCGCTGTCAATCCTGACAAGGACCTAGAGAAAGCGGCTCGAGCTGCAGGCTGGGAGATTCGAGTTTTCGACAAGCCGGTGTCCATGGGCGAGCGACTCGCCGTCTACAAGAAGCCGGCCGAAATTTCAGGTGCAGCGATAGGGGTGGGTGCCGTCGTCCTCTGGCTTCTGAATCGCCGCCGCAAACACTCACACTCTGCCTAACGGGTGCAACAGCTCAAGCGGGTCCTGAACCCAGCCACGCTAGTCAGCGCGATGCTCTTCACCGATCTCATGGGATTTGCTGCGCTCACCCCCGTGTTGCCTCAGCTTCAGCAGCAGCTGGACATCTCAAGTACGGCCATCGGAGCCCTTGTATCTGGTCTTGCGCTGGGGCTTGCCGTCTTCGCAATCCCTATGGGGAGAGCTACAGACATTGTGGGTCCGCGGCGCATCACAATCGCTGCCGGAATCCTCCTCGCACTGTCGTTCCTGGGGTTCTTCCTTGTTTCGAGCTTCAGCGCCTTCATTGCCGTGCGACTGTTTCAAGGGTTCGCGTCTTCAGCGGTGTGGATTGGCGGCCCCGCCTGGATGGCTCTGGGCGATCCAGCGACCCGCACAAGGAGACTTGCCATGACAACAGCTGTCGGTATGGCTGGCAGTATTTTCGGCTCCGCACTCAGCGGGTTTATGGCACCGAGATACGGCCTGCTGTCAGCGTTCGCGGCGCTTGGGGCAGTCGCACTCATCGCCACGGTGCTCATCCTGATTTTCACCGAGAGGCCAGAACGTCCGAGAGTCGAGGACCGCCTCCCTCTCCTCACAGCACTCCGAAGAGGATGGCACTCACGACTTTTTGCGGTCTCCGCTGGCTTCATTGGAGTGTTCGCCCTCATCAGCGCCTTCCACACACTGGTGCTCACTCTCGGCTTGGGCAACCGGGGTCTCGGCGAGTCGGCCCTGGGATTGCTGTTTGCGATCAGTGGCGCAGCTTTGGCGACCGGCCAGTCACTGATGCCCGCGTCCTTGCGCAAAATGGGGCCACGTAACTACCTCCTATTCTTGGCAATAGTTCTGGCGGGGTTCTACCTACTCAACTGGGCATTGCTCTCCACCAACTCACTCAGGTTCACTGTCATTGCCACTCAACTCTTCTTCGGAGGAATATGGGGTGCGACACTAGCCTTGATCGTTGACGGAGCCGAAGAGGCTGGCACCACGAGCGCTACCGGGATCACGTTTTGGAACCTGATGTGGGGAGTTGGCTCCGCCACTGGCCCAATAGTCGCTGGAACCATCCTCGACCGGGCGGGTGAGGCAACAGCGTTTGCCACGCTGATGACTCTCTGCCTGCTCGCTGCAGGATTCGTTGCCGTCATCCTTCGCCCCCGCTCCGAGGCTCGGGGTCGAGCACCTCAAATCGCCCCGAGCTAACGTGGTTAGGCATCACCCAAGGGTCAGCTATTAGGCTCACCGTTAGCCGCGTGGGGTTTTGGTTCCGGTCGGTTGGGGCTACGATGTTTCCACTTATAGGAGACCGAATGACGGCTAGAACACTCTTCGAAAAAGTATGGGATGCGCACGTCGTGCGCGAGGCTCAGGACGAGCCAACCATTCTCTATGTTGATTTGCATTTGGTCCATGAAGTCACCTCACCCCAAGCCTTCGATGCAATCCGCATGGCCGGACGAACTGTCCGTCGCCCCGAACTCACGGTCTCCACTATTGATCACGGAGTTCCGACCAAGGACCGCATGTTGGGGATCAAGGATGCGCTCTCCAAAAAGCAAATCGACACGCTCATTGCCAACTGCAAAGAGTTCGAGATCACGCTGTACGACACCGACGATCCTCGACAAGGCATCGTCCATGTAATCGGCCCCGAGCAAGGGATCACACAGCCGGGCATGACCATTGTCTGCGGCGACTCCCACACAGCAACCCACGGTGCATTTGGCGCGCTCGCGTTTGGCATCGGGACCTCCGAAGTGGAGCATGTACTCGCTACCCAAACCCTCCCGCAAGTGAAACCAAAGTCGATGGCTGTCAACGTTGTCGGCGACCTCAGCCCAGGTGTCACATCAAAGGACCTCGTTCTTGGCATCATCGCCCAGATCGGAACCGCCGGGGCCACTGGCTACGTCATCGAGTATCGCGGCAAGGCCATCCGGGACTTGTCTATGGAAGCTCGCATGACAGTATGCAACATGTCGATAGAGGCAGGAGCCCGTGCAGGCATGATCGCTGCCGACGAGGAAACCGTCCGCTACCTAGAAGGTAAGCCCAACGCACCAAAGGGCGAAGATTGGACAACGGCCGTCGACGCGTGGCTCGAATTCAAGACAGACGAAGGCGCTGTCTTCGACGAGGAGATCTACATTGATGCTGCCTCTCTGGTGCCACAGGT
>CAXMSI010000108.1:5650-5890 GCA_964196085.1 uncultured Acidimicrobiia bacterium
CGTCCATCCCAGACCCTCTACAGGTGGACGATCCTCAAGAACGCAACACGGTTGAGCGAGCCCTTGAGTACATGGGTCTTACTGCTGGAACGCCCATCGAGGAGATAACCATTGACCGGGTGTTTCTCGGATCTTGCACGAATGCGCGGATCGAGGACCTACGAGCTGCAGCGCGGGTAGTCGACGGTAAACACATCGCTGACGGAGTCAGCGCCCTGGTCGTGCCTGGGTCTGGCCTTG
>CAXMSI010000109.1:0-5873 GCA_964196085.1 uncultured Acidimicrobiia bacterium
TATGAAAGCGTCCTTGAGTTGGTCCTCGGTGACAGTGAGGACCTTGGTTGGGTCGGGTGTCCTCAGCGTGATTGGCCCGCTGAGGAGTCGCTGGGCTTCTCTGATTCCTGCGGAAATGTGGTCTTGCGTGAGAAGTGGTTCCTTAACTAGGTCAGTCAAGACAATCGGGGACCGTGGCTCTGCCTGAAACTCAGCCGTCATCTTCTGCAGACCATCTGCGAGATTCAGGACTCGGCCGGTGGTTGGGTATTGGGGGGCCAGGGCTCCGTCGATGAACCCGATGCCACCGTTGAATGGTGGATCATTGAGCAAAGTATCACTGAGTGCTTCCATGGACAGAACGAAAATATCATGGTCAACCTGGGTCGAAAGAGTGATGTCTTGGGTGGCTCCAAAGTTGCCGATCCATTTGCCAAACTCTGTGAAAGGGCTGCCGGCGCGGTTGCGCTCAATAGCGGATGAAACCGCATTCTCAATGTCGATAGAAAGGCCAAAGTGGCTAGGGATCACGGTGTCGGTGGCGCCATTTACCGATACCTCAAACGGGGTCGCAGCGAGTGTGTCCTGGTGGGTCTGAAGAACGGCGATGGCCCTCTCAGCGGTGAGTCCGCCCACATCAACGCCACCAATCGAGGTGTTGCGGACAATCTCGTCTGCGTGCCGTGAGGTGTCCACGAGAAATACACCGCCGATAAGAAGGGCGATTCCGGTTGGGATGGCGATGAGGAGTGTTCGAAGCTTGTTTGTCATAGAGTCTCTGACCAGAGAGGACTGAGGGGGAAGTCTACCGCAGCACCGATTGTGTATCTACGCTTTCTTGGCGGCAGAAGCACTGCCCTTCACTTGTGTGAGTCTGCCTCGGCCCACAGCGAAGAGGATCCGTCATCGTGCGAGTTTGGCGGAGACAGCTGCCAATACCCAACGACAGAGTCGGAAGGGCAAGAGTTGTGGGAGAATCCTTCCAATGTCTGACATTGCTAACACCACACAGTTGCGAGCGAGCTTGCATGCCTTGGCTGAATTGGTCGAATCATCTCATTTCCCAACCGTCCCAGACGGTGATCAAGTACACGATTTGCTTTGCACAATTCGGACCTACCTGTTGCCGCGGCTCGAGGACCTGACCGCCCCGCTGACCCTTGTCCTTGTTGGCGGGACTGGTTCGGGAAAGTCGACACTAGTCAATTCCCTTGCCGGTTCGCCGGTCGCCAAGCCAGGGGTTCTGCGGCCAATGACGAGAATTCCCGTGATCTGGTGTCATTCCAGTCAAGAGGATCGTTACGCAGATGGCCTCGTTGGAGCAACTGTGAGCGTGCCGGTAGAAGTGGTGGCCTCTGATGACCCATTTCTTAAGAATCTCACGGTAATCGACTCACCCGATATTGATTCGGTTGAGGTTGCTCACCGAGAAATTGCCGAGGCCTTGCTGTCGGTGGCCGACGTCTGCCTCTTCGTCACGACCCCTCAGCGCTACGCCGACGCGGTGCCATGGGAGTTCTTGATCCGTGCCCAGCAACGTGATGTCCCGTTGCTTTATGCAATGAACCGGGTCAGAGGCAACGCCGATGAAGTCATTGATGATTTTTCCAAACGGATGGACAATGGTGGCCTGGATCTTGTGTTCTCCGAGGTGATCCCCATCATGGAGCAACAGACACTTGGCCATGGCGGGTTGCCTGCAAGTGCGATAACTCACATCAAGAGCATTTTGCAGGAACTGTCTGAGGAGGACGACGAGCTGGTAATCGCTCAGGCAACGGCAGGCTCAATTGCTTCGCTTCGGCTGGGCATCGAGGTGCTTGTTGATCAGGCAGTGAGCGAGAGCGCTCGGATTGGTCAGCTTGAGGCACTCCTCGAGAGTCGCTACGCCCAGCATCAGGCAGCGGTAGGTGAGTCGCTTGTCTCAGGAACATTGCTGCGATCTGAGATCACAGCCCGATGGGAAGATGTTCTTGGTACCGGTCAGTTCATGAGGAGTGTCGCAGAGGGTGTTGGCAAGGTCCGGGGCTGGGCCAGACGTGTATTTGGAGGACGAGTCGAGCGCCTCGAAGGCGAGGCGAGGTCCGAGATCTCCATTGCTATCGAACGACGTACAGCCTTGGCTGCATCTGAGACTGCCAGTGCCTGGGAAATGGATGCTCTCGGAATCGTTCTCATCAAGGGTCACAGCGACTTGTGGAGTGCGTCGGCTACAACGCGGTCTGAGATTGAGATCCAAATCGATGACTGGGCTCAGCGGATTCGGGTGCTTGTGGAAGAACGGGGCTCGGGCCGCAAAACAGTGGCACGAGCTGCATCACTTGGCGTGAATGTGGTGGCGGTTTCGTTGATGCTCATCGTCTTCTCCCAGACAAGTGGGTTGACCGGTAGCGAGGTGGGGATAGCCGCAGGTGCGGCTGCAGTCCAGCAGACGTTGCTCGAGAGTATCTTCGGAGAGGCTGCCCTCCGTAGCCTTGTCTCTGAAGCGAGAGCAGAACTTATGGCGGCAATTGAACGGGTCTTCGTAGCCGACCAGGAACGGTTCCGAACCTTGCTGCAAGGAGCTAGACCAGAGATGCCTGCAGGATTAGTGGACGCACTTGAGGCCGTTGAGGTGGCAGCCAAGGAGTTCTATGCAAGCCCTGCCTGAAGTGGTTGACGCGATCGATGCAGCTCTCAATCTCGGAAGTGGCCTTGTGCCGGCCGCGGATTTAGAGCGACTTAGCGAAGCGACACAGGGTATTCGACGTCGGCTCGGCTACGGAGATGATTTCCTCCTCGTGGCCCTTCTGGGCAGCACCGGTTCCGGAAAGTCGAGCTTGTTGAACGCTATTGCTGGCAAGACGGTGGCTACTGCTGGTCGCCTACGCCCAACAACATCTGAGCCGCTCGCTTGGATCCCTTCGAACCCTCATCCTGGCCTCGTTCGGTTGCTCGATGAGATGGGCATCGGCCTCCGATCTGGGCACGAAGATCAACCCAATATGGCCATCCTTGATATGCCAGACGTTGACTCAATGGAGAGGTCACACCGAGCAGTAGTTGAAGGCCTTCTGCCGAAGATTGACGTTGTGGTGTGGGTGCTCGACCCCGAAAAGTACAACGACCGCGTCTTGCATGAGGATTTTTTCTGTCCACTCGCTTCTTACGCCAACCAATTCGTCTTCGTTCTCAATCAGACGGATCGGCTCGAGCCAGCTGAGCGGAAAAGTCTCATGGCAGATCTCGAATCGAGACTCGAGCTAGATGGCATTTCGAACCCCCGGGTTATGGCCACAGCAGCCGACCCAGATTTTGGTGCGCCTATCGGAGTCGAGAGGTTGGTAGACGAACTGCACACAGAGTTGTCGGGCAAGCAAATGGTGCTAGCCAAGCTCGAGACTGATGCCGCCAATATTGTCGGCGAGCTGGCAACCCATGCTCTGGCAGGCCGCTCTCCGCTCGGGCGAGAATGGGTCGCCGCTCGGGACACAGCTGTCGATGTTCTCGAAGAACTCGTTGCTGGTGGGGACTACCCAGACATCCTCGAGGGAGCAGGGCGCATAGAGGCTGCTATCAAGACGGCCGGGCCCATTGGCCTGCTGTTTGGGTTGTTAAAGAGGAATCCACTTACGCGTGCCCTCGGTGTGAGGGTTGCTGAAGAGTTGATTGATGATGCCTCGGCCAGGTGGGCTTCACGAACGGGGATTGAAGGAGCGATTGCTCCGGTCGCTGCGGTGTTCGGCAGTTTGGCAGGCGGGAGCCTGCTTGACCACCGCATACGGGCCTTGGGCAACGATGTGGAAGGGGCAATTCGGGCGTCCGTCGATGGGGCTCGTAGAGATGTAGGAGATGCTGCTCATCTCAAGGTTCCGACGTGGTGGCGATTCGTGGCCCTCTTGAAGTGGCTCGCATTCATCGGTGTTGTGGGCGGCGCTATTTGGGCCTTTGCAGATCCGGTAATGATTGAGCGAAACGCCTGGCCAATACCGCTATTGATGATGATCGGCGGACTGGCTGTCGGGCCGTTGTCGTGGGTGATTGGGAGGTTAGGGGGAGCCAGGGCTGGCCGTAGGAGCGTGCGTCGCTTTAGGGAGCAGCTCAGGCAGGCGCTGTCAGCCCAACTCGAGCGCCGGATTGGTCGAGGCATGCATGCCTTGGAGGCTGAGCGTCAGAATTTTGTGCTCGCTGTGGAGAAACTGTAGGAGCGCGTGGGCTAGCGCTAAATCAAAATCTTCAGGTCGGTGCTGACATGTCGAGCAGTTACAGCCGTGGCGTGACCGAGGAGCTCGCCGTCGGCTTGGATTATGTTTGTTGCTGCGCAGTCAAAGTCAGCTGTTGATAGGTCGTGGAGGACGCTCACGTGCTTTGATTCTCCGATCTTGGATCGGAAGGCCCCCCAGGCGATGCTAGGAATAGCTCGCGCCGGAAGTTTCTTGATGATGCCGAGGTGGAATGCATTCTCGGGGACGTCCCCGAGGCTGAGCGGGAATCGGCCGAAATAGGTGTAGGGATCGTGCACCTGCATTAAGGCTGCAACGCCTTCGAGGGTGGTGCTGTTGGCTGTGGCAGCAATGTTTGGCTTGATCTTGCGGAATGCTCGCAAGGCTCCCAGCGTCGATGCGAGATAATGGCCCGATCCGAACGCCTTCTTCCGCCATGGATCTTTTTCGGCGATGTCGACAACTTTGGCGTCGAACCCTATTCCAGCGGCGAACAATGCGTGATGTGTGACAACCGTGCCTGCCTCGTTGGTGAGGGCCAGCCTGATGGTTGGAACGGGGGTGGGGACGGCCTTCTTGAGGTGGCTCGCTGCAGCTTTTGATCGTTGAGGCAATTTAAGCATCCGTGACAGAACATTGGTTGTGCCTGCTGAAATGATTCCCAACGCCGTCTCAGTGCCCACAACACCTTGTGCAGCGTGGTGGACCACGCCATCGCCGCCCATGGCAACCACTGCGTAGGCGCCACGGAGAGCCGCGGCTCTGCTGACTTCAGTGTTTTCCGCGGGGCTCCCTGGCCATTGGGTTTCTACCTCAAAGTCGTCGCTGAGAATGCGAACAGCCTGGCGGAAGTCGTCGCTTCGGAAACCTGAAGCTGCTGGATTGGCAATGATTAATACAAGTGGCTTTGTCATGCAGGTTCCACCCTAGGTACCTTCTGCAGAATGATTCGAGCCGCGACGAGGGCAAGGATCAGTGAGCTCATGGCGTATGTTCGCGGTAGTTCAAGTCCGTCGACGATGAATGCCCAGACGAGCGGTCCAACAACGGTTGCGAATCTTCCCACCGTACCGTAGAGGCCAAAGAAGAGGCCGTATTGGTTAGGGGGAGCAAGGTCAGCAAGGTACGTTCTATCTGAAGCCCACAATCCGCCGAGGGCGATGCCTCCCGCTGCCGAGAAGATCCAAACAACTTGACCTAAATCAAAGACTGCTGCTCCCACTCCTGCAGCTATTGCAAACATCCATAGATACAGCATCGCGTGGACGTATCGGCGCGCTCCGACTCGATCCACCAGAATCGAAGCTAGGTAACCGCCAAGAATTGCAAACACGATCGATAGCGAAAGCAACACGATGACTTCATCGGGTGTGAAGTCGAGTTCTTGGATTACGAAGATCGCAAGGAAACCGCCAATGAGAGTGTTGATGGCGTCGGTATACATGAACCGCCCGACAAGGTACCGTCGCATGCCGGGCACCTTCTTTGCCTCGGCCCACGACGCCAAAAGGGTTTGGACCACATCGGTGAGGCGGGGAGCAGGGGCATCACTTGGCTGGCGCGGTCGCTCTTTGGTGAAAAAGATTGGCAAGGCCAGCGCCAAGAAGGCCACAGCGATTGCCTTGAACACGCCCTCGTAGCCGAGATCCAGCTGGTCCAGCATGAGGTAACCCAGCCCAAAGCCCACAAACG
>CAXMSI010000110.1:0-5793 GCA_964196085.1 uncultured Acidimicrobiia bacterium
AGGATGCGCTGTGGTGATCAGTCATGATCGATGGTTTCTGGACCGAGTCGCAACACACATTTTGGCATTTGAAGGCGACTCCCAAGTGCGCTGGTTCGAAGGGAACTTCTCAGAATATGAAGAGTGGATGGCAGCCGAGTTCGGCGAGGAAGCCATCCAACCAACCCGCATTCGGTATAAGGCGATCGAGCACTAGCCACCCCTACCCGTCGTAGTAGCTGCCTTCGCCTCGTTGAGTGGTCGTCGTGGCTGACATCCTTGCAACTCAGCGATCAAGGTTCGTGCGAAACCGGCCGATCATGCAAGTACCTTTGAACTATTTCATCGACCGAGGTCACCCGGTGAACAACACCCAAGCCATAACCGACGATCGTCCGGAGGCCACATACCGTGGCCTCTTCGATCGCATCCCGCTTCCCTTGTACCGTACCTCTGTAGAGGGCGAATGGCTCGCCGGAAACCAAGCATTCTTAGACCTAGTGGAGGCCAAGTCCCTTGGGGATCTTCCCCACGCACGGGAACTTTGGGCCAACCCTGACTTGCGCGAAGGGATGATCGACGAGATACAAGAAAGCGAAGAAGACTATTCAGAGCGTCCCATCCTGATTCGCACGCTCAAGAACAACCTCATCTGGATCAAGCCCCAAACCGTCATCGTTCGCGAACATGGCCGTATCGCGTACTTCGAGGGCGCGATGATCGACGTAACGGCCGAACGGCGGGCTGAGCAAGCAAGGGCGGAGCTATCCAACATCCTCGAGATCACATCCGATGTCGTGTTGGCAGTGACTCCAGCTGGCGAGCTCCGTTATGTCAACAAGGCAGGTCGAGAGCTGTTCAACATCGGGGAACAAGTCATGCAGGAACAGAGGTCGATTACGACTCTCCTACCGAGCTCATTCCTCGATCAGCTCCGCACTTTTGGATCGTTCATGACCGAAATCGACGTCGCTACCACTGGCGGCCCAGTGGCTCTCGAACTCACCACCCAAGAGCACCGCACCTCCACCGGCAAGCTCGACTATTACTCAGCAATTGGCCGAGATGTCACCGCCAACAAGTTGGTTTCTGAATATCTGGAAGATGCGGTTCGTTCAAAGGACCGGTTCATCGCTTCAGTCTCACACGAACTCAAGACGCCCCTTACAACGGTGCTCGGATTCGCCCTAGAACTACGTAACCTAGATGTGAAGGTCAGCCCCACAGAGCGAGCCGAGCTCACCGAAGCGGTCATTGAACATTCTCTAGAGCTCTCGAACTTGGTCGAGGATCTCCTGGTAAACGCCAGATTCGACAGCGGGTCGGTCAGGATTACCCCAAGACCGGTCGACCTCATGGAACAATTAGCCCAATCTCTTATTTCGGTAGCCAATCCCTCTACGCGAAGCCCTCTCATGACCGGTACAGCCCAGGCTTGGGCCGATCCACTCCGGGTTCGGCAGATCGCTCGCAACCTCCTCACGAACGCAAGCAGATACGGCGGGCCGGCTGTGCACGCCAACGTACGCGAAGACGATCAGTGGGCGATCTTGGAGGTATCAGACAACGGTGCAGCACTCCCAAAGACCGAATGGGAACTCATCTTCGAACCGTATGAGTCAGCGCATCCGGCTCAGAGTCTTTCAGTAGGACTAGGCCTGACCGTGGCCCGGCGCCTTGCCCGTCTCATGGGCGGCGATTTAATCTATTTGCAAGAGGACGGCCGAAGTGTCTTTCGCTTAACGCTTCCCAAGACCGCCCCAACCGACGGCTAGGCATACCGACTCAGCCTTTTTACCCGGACTGATGGCCACCGCAGCTAGGCCCTACAGACTCCATCCATCCGCGCTTGATCCCCCACTGCCTTGGCAACGGCTTTGGCGACCGTGCGATCCAGAGCAAAGGGCACAATATGGGTTGCTGACAGCTCGTCTCCTACGGCAGCAGCAATAGCTTCAGCAGCAGCAACCTTCATGTTCTCGGTCACCGACTCGGCTCCAGCATCAAGAGCCCCTCGGAAAACACCGGGGAATGCCAGGACGTTGTTGATCTGGTTTGGGTAGTCGCTCCGGCCAGTCGCAATGATGCCCGCTATGTCGGAAATCAACTCTGGGCGGATTTCAGGTGTCGGGTTTGAAAGAGCGAAAATGATCGGTTTGTGAGACATCGACTCCACCTGCTCACGGGAAAGAATTCCAGGAGCCGAGACGCCAATAAACACATCGGCGTCCCTAATAGCAGCATCCAGATCGCCTGTGACTCTGCGGGGGTTTGTCTCAGCCGCTAGCCAAACCTTTCCGCCATCGAGATGATCCCTCCCTGCGTAGATTGCGCCATGTCGATCAACCGAAACGATGTGAGAAGCCCCGGCATTCTTGAGGATCTTGGCAATGGCAACACCTGCCGCACCAGCGCCAACCATTACGACTCTCAGATCAGAAAGAGCCCTGCCGGTGAGCTTGCAGGCGTTTTGCAGAGCAGCCAACGTAACAATCGCTGTGCCGTGTTGATCGTCATGAAAAACTGGGATATCAAGCATGTCTCGGAGACGGTCTTCTATCTCGAAGCAACGCGGAGCAGATATGTCTTCAAGGTTGATCCCTCCAAAACTCGGAGCGATTGCGGCAACCGTCCGGATGATCTCCTCGGTGTCAGTGGTGTCCAAGACGATTGGAACGGAGTTGATATTTGCGAACTCCTTGAAAAGCATCGCTTTGCCCTCCATCACCGGGAGGGCACCCAGCGGACCAATGTCGCCAAGACCAAGCACAGCAGTGCCATCAGAGACAACGGCTACAAGGTTCCCTCGACCAGTGTATTGCCAAGCCTTGGACTCGTCTTCGGCAATCGCAGCCGAAACTCTGGCCACACCAGGGGTGTAGGCCATTGACAGCATGTCTGTGTCATCAAGAGCAAACCGACCAACCACTTCCAGTTTCCCGCCTTTGTGGATGTGAAACGTCATGTCTGCCGCTTCGATAATCTCGACGCCGTCAAGATCTCCGATGGTGGCAATGAGGTCTTTCACGTGCTGCTCGTCGCTAGCGTCAACTACGAACTCTCTAGTTACAGACGCGCCCGAAACATCGAGGCTTCTGAGTTTGGTGATATTTCCCCCAGCTTCCCCCACAGCGGTGGCGAAGCGGCCTAGAACGCCTGGTTCGTGGTAGAGCTTGACGAGAAGGCGAACGGAATAGGCAGGAGTCGTATGCATCTAGTTACGATACCAACCCATCATGCTGTGCCCAAAACAGTTTGAATTGGTAGTGTTGACGAATGATCAGGCCAATGGATTCCAACGACTCTGAAGCTGTTCTAGCTATCTACCAAGAAGGCCTCGACACCGGTCTCGCCTCCTTCGAGACCAGCGCACCACTTTGGCCGGCGTGGGACCAGAAGCATCTAGACCACCCGCGACTGGTGTTCGAAGCACAGCCCATTATCGGTTGGGCTGCGTTGAGCCCAACCTCGGACCGCCATGTGTACCGAGGCGTTGCAGCAACGTCCGTTTACGTTGGCGAGCGGAATCGAGGCCTGGGTATCGGTAGCCAACTCATGAGGGCCATCGTCGAGGAATCTGAAGCAAAAGGTATCTGGACTCTTCAGGCATCGATCTTTCCTGAGAACACCAGCAGTGTCGAGCTACATCTGCTGTATGGATTCAGGATTGTTGGGACACGTGAGAAGATTGCTCTGCTTGACGGCGTTTGGCGCGATACTCTATTGCTAGAACGGCGGTCTCACGAGGAGCACACATGAGCTCAAACAGCAAAGCCCTAACTTGGTGGATGGGCTCAGCCTTGGTCATTGCGGCCGTTGCCTATGGAGTTATTCAGTGGCTGACCGGAGTTGACCCGTTTTACGGGGCCCCAGCCAGCGAGCTGTTCCTAGGCCTGAGCGACGTCGGCCGGACTGATCTCATGACGGCCCTCCTCGTTGCTGCATGGCTTGCGGCGACAACCACGTTTCTTTCCAAACGAGGATCGACCCTTTGGCTGTTTGCTATCCTGGCGTTCTACCTCATTGGCCCACTGTCACATCAATTACACAACCTCGCCCAAGTGCGCCCAGAGACGATCATCCCCTGGGAAGCCCTAGGCCACGGCCTCGACTTCGACCTCGACGGAGTGACCACCTTCACATGGGGGGGCGCTGCTGCGGAGATGGCGTTGCTAATCGTCCCCGGATTCAAGAACCTTGGTCCTTCTCGGTTCGGCCTCACCCATGTGATCGGCATTGGACTCCTCACCGGGACCATCACATTCGCGGCTGCCTACTTTGGGCCACAGATTCTTACCGACGGCATGCCAGACGCAGCTCTTGGCTTTATAGGCTACGCCGGTTTTGTCGGTGCATCGCCTGGACCCAAATGGCCTTTGGTGGCCTTCGCCGCCCTGTTCGCTCTCAGCTCGTTCGCCTCCCCGCTCATTGCCTTGGCGGTGTTTGCAACCGGCGTCATTGGCCACGTGACCAGGGCCCTCGGAGAGCAGTAGCTAGGCCGCACAATCAGAACCCTCGCTCCCTTTGAGTGAGTCGTGCCGTATAATGGGATCCTTGACAACTGAATATGGGGGTGAAAAGGTTTCGACGTTGAGCGTTGAAGCTGTGGAAGCGAGCCGAGGACCCCGGATCCTCGTAAAAAAGCTGGGAAACACATAAGTGCTAACAACAATTACGCACTGGCTGCTTAACCATTAGCAACCCGTCCCCCAGGGGGGTTCCTACCTCACCTGGCCCGGGCGCCGCAATGTAGGATGCCGCCGCTGCCAGCCAGGTGCAGCGGCGAAAGACTTACTGGCTAGATCGGCGATTAGTCCGTTGGCGGAGCCCGACGATCGAAACTTTCTGCCAACTGCGCTCGGAGATGCCACAGTGAATACCTCGGCGGACCGGGGTTCGACTCCCCGCACCTCCACCTTATGATGATGGGGCTACCCGGGACTCCGTCCCGGCTCTAGAGTGGCCCGGGAAGAATCCCCGCTGGGGCACAGATCTGGCAGCACCAGGATCGGAAATAGAAAAAGATGAGCTTCCTCCCCCGCTTGCGGGTGGGGGTCCGAATGGGCCGTTGGAGCACCCGTCACCGAGTCCTCCGCACTGGTGTGCATTGCCCCCCAAATCCCTGACTACTTGTACTAAGTCGGTCGGCTAATGCTGTGGTCGCAGCACCAGTGGTGATTCAGCCCTGGAGGCACAGCTGAATCACCACCCGGTCCACTGCGACACTGACCGCGGCGACTAGATCTACTGGTTCTGGTTTCACAGCCGTTTCAGCCCGCCAGGTCGGAACGCTACGAGTAGCTCGTCTGAAGGTGAGCCCAACTCGGTGGTAACACGTTGCGATCTGTGGTCCGAATGGGTCAGGCTGCGAAATCTCTTGAGTGTTTGTGATCACGATGATGGAAACTTAGACACCTGGCAGTTAGGATGACCACCGGTCATGAAAACATACCTACGCATTCAACGTCGCTCATGAAGGAAATTCTGGTCCTCACCAGCTACGACGAGATCGCTATGACGCTGCAGCCGTTGCGCTACGAGATACTGCGGCTGACGCGTGAGCCGATGACGATCAACGTTGCAGCTGCCCATCTAAAAGTCTCATCTCAGAAGATCGCATACCACGTCCGTAAGCTGCTCGACGCGGGCCTGTTGGATGTAGTTGACCGGCGCAAAAAGGGCTCTTCAATGGAGCGAGTGCTGCAGGCAACCGCTGTGACTTTCATCCTTGGCGATGACTTCGCACTTCCTCCCGACCTTCAGGGTGAGTTGGTCGCCAAGATCTACGAGATCGCCAAAGCGCGGGCAGCCGCC
>CAXMSI010000111.1:0-231 GCA_964196085.1 uncultured Acidimicrobiia bacterium
TCATCGACAACACGATTGACAAGATTGCCGTTACCGACCCTGGCCTGGCACGATACATTGACGCTTGCACTCACATGGCCGTCGCTACGACGGTGGTGTCTGGGGGGACCAAAGCCAATACCATTGCCGACAGCGCTGATCTTCAAATAGATGTTCGGATGCTGCCAGGGCAGACCGGCGCCGACGTCGACGCACACTTCCAAAAGGCATTGGGCCCAGTATTCGACGAGC
>CAXMSI010000111.1:255-5738 GCA_964196085.1 uncultured Acidimicrobiia bacterium
TCAGCCTGCGAGCGCATCGCCAGCCGAAGGACTCCTGTGGGAGTCGCTCGGTGACGCCTACGAGGGACTCACAGGTGAACGGGCTATGGCGCCGGCCATGACTCCAGCAGCTACCGACGCTCGGTTCTTCCGTGACAGAGGAGTCGTGTGTTATGGGGCTGGGCTATTTGACGATTCAGTGTCTTTTTCCGAGTTCTTGGACATGTTCCACGGTAACGATGAACGAATCTCGGTTCGGTCACTTCACGACACCGTTGCCTTCCTAACCCGTAGCATTGAAACATTTGGCGGACGGTCTCGGTAGTGAAGACCTTCGTCTTCGACCTCGACGGTGTGATCTACCTCGGGGCAGATGGGGTACCGGGGGTAGGAACGGTTCTCAGACAGGCCATCGCTGAAGGCCACCAGGTTCTCTTCGCCACCAATGGGTCGGCGAGCGTTCCCGAAGTCATAGCTAGGAAGGTCTCGGCCATTGCCGGAATGCCAATCCCAGCAGATTGGGTGTTGACCTCAGCCTTGGCAACTGCAAACTACCTCCAGGGCAAGGCCGACCGAGTGTTCGTGATGGGAGGTGAGGGGGTGTTCTCAGCGCTGGAAGACCGCTCGATTGCCACCACGACGAGCCCACTCGGTGTAGATGCCGTGGTAGTCGGTATCGACAAGGGCCTGAGCTACGACCGCCTGAGTAAAGCTGTGAGCGCTGCTTTGGATTGTCAACTGTTGGTAGGTACTAACTCAGACGTGACTTACCCAACACCCGAGGGGCTAAGGCCCGGCGGTGGGACCCTTGCCCGAGCTGTCAGTATCGCCAGCGGTGTCGACGTCGTGTTCGCCGGAAAGCCGTTTGATCCCATGTTGGCTGTTATTCGCGAACGTATTCTTCACGAAGAAGTGTGGATGATTGGTGACCGGCCCGACACCGACCTCGCTCTCGCGAGGCGGGCTGGCTGGAAGGCTGCCCTCACTCTGACCGGAGTTACAGAAAGCGCCGAGGACGTTGCACCCAGCCTACGGCCTGACGCTGTTCTCAACAGCGTCGCTGACTTAGGCTTGTTGCTCTAGGTTGAATCTCAGTTGGTTGAGCCGAGCCCGTGCTGGTTTGCGGACGAGCAACGCTGCAATCGTGCCGAAGGCGAAGCCGGCAACATGAGCCTGCCAGGCGACCTGGACATCGGCTATAAAAAACTGGGACGCGAACCAGAACCCTAGAAATACCCACGCAGGAACCCGAACAGGAAAAAAGCCGAGAAGGCCTCGAACCCGCTTCTTAGGGAACAGAACGATGTAGGCACCCATTACCCCTGCTACGGCACCCGACGCCCCGATGAGCGGTCCAGTGAAAAGGGGATCTGTTATCACGAACCCTGCCACTGCTGTAACACCGGCAAGGAGGTAGAACAGCACGAAACCAATTCGGCCGAACGCGTCCTCCACATTGTTGCCAAAGATCCACAGGTACCACATGTTTCCAATCACGTGGAGGGCCGAGCCATGAAGGAATATCGACGCGACTACGCTCAGAGCCAGGCTCTTTTCCGGGAACAATGCGGCATCTCCAAGCCTGCAGATGCCCTCTCTAAGCTCGACCACGGACACGGGTTCCCCGGTGGATAACTCGCACGGTATGACCGAGAGCGCGGTGGCGACCTCGTCGATCTGCGGTTCTTGGTAAAGGAAGAAGATTGCCAAGGTTGAAGCCGCAATCAAGAATGTGACTATCGAGGATGTAAGGCGAGGGTTGGCATCGCTGAGCGGAATCATGGCTCAAATGTAGCTGATGTGGTCGATATTGTTCCCAATCCGCCATACTGAAGAGATGCACGACCGAGATCCAAATCCAGCCCAAGCGCCAGAGGCCCCAGGCGAGTTGGCCGCACAGGTGGAGCAGTTGTCTTCGCTCGACCCAGCCGATGCTGTTGAACCGACTTCTGAGGTGCTGCAGGAACTTGACCGGGTGCTGGACGAGGGTTGACCCGTCTCAGGCTGGATCAAGAACTGGTGAGACGTGGTCTAGCTGACAGCCGTTCTCACGCTCAAAGACTCATTGCCGACCAGGTATTTACCGTCGACGGGCGTATAGCCCCCAAACAGACCATGCTTGTGACCAGATCGACAGCCATTGAGATCACAGGCCAGAGCCATCCGTTTGTTGGCAGGGGTGGCCTCAAGCTCTCCTACGCGCTCCAACACTTCAGGGTGCCGGTTGAAGGAAGATCAGCAGTCGATATTGGTTCATCCACTGGGGGCTTCACTGACTGCCTCCTGCAGTCTGGAGCGGCTCGAGTAGCTGCCATTGATGTGGGTAGGGGTCAGCTGGCAAAGCGGTTGCGACACGACAACAGGGTGACCGTATTTGAATCGACGAACGTACGAGACGTGGATCCGCTCCAAGTGGGTGGATTGTTTGATCTTGTTGTGTGCGACGTCTCGTTCATCTCCTTTGGGGTTATTGCACACGTCATTGAGCAGCTCGGTAATGCGAAGGCCGACTGGCTTCTTTTGGTCAAGCCACAGTTTGAAGTCGGTAAAGGCAATCTGGGAAGTGGGGGCGTTGTAAGAGACCGGTTGCTACACGCTCCGGCAGTCATGGGTGTGATTGAGGTATTTGTGTCACACGGGCTTGTTACCATCGGCATCACTGCTTCGCCGATCGAGGGGGCAAAAGGCAATGCTGAGTACCTGCTGCATCTTCGGAGAGCAGAGTTTTGTACCGATACACCAGTCGTCTCAGAGGAGACGGTGAGGAGCGTTTCTGCATGATTGCTGTCCACGTTGCTGAGAATCGTCCCAACGCTGCCGCTGCCGCCAGCCAGTTTGTCGATGCCGCAGTCGCTGCAGGTCTTACGCTTGCCGGATGCGAGCAGATCGACGGTGATCGGCTTGGCCTACCAGTTGCATCGGGGAATGCTCACGTGGTTGTAGCAGTCGGCGGAGATGGCACGGTGCTCCAAGGGGCAGTTCACGCTCTTGCTATGGGGGCTGCCATTGTGGGCATAAACGTGGGTCGCGTAGGGTTCCTTGCCGAAGTAGAAGTCACCGAGATCGAGCGCCTAGTAACGATGCTCGTTACAGACGACCCCCGTGCCTCGCCACGCATGACATTGGCGGCCACGCTTGGTGGCACTACCACCATTGGCCTCAATGATGTTGTGATCGAAAAGACCAGTTCACAACACATGGTTGGCGTCGACGTAGCTGTTGATGAAGAACGCTTCCTGACCTATCGCTGCGACGGTGTCATTGTGACGACCCCCACGGGATCGAGTGCTTATAACCTCTCGGCGGGTGGGCCACTCATTGATACTCGACTGTCAGCTATGGCCATCACCCCAGTTGCGCCCTATTCGTTGTTTAGTGCTGCAGTGGTGATCGCCCCAGAGTCTGTTGTCGTGTGCGAAGTGATGCATAGTCGCCCAGCCGGTGTGAGCGTTGATGGTCGGAGGGTTGGCGAGCTCGCTCCGGGAGAACAGGTCACTATTACTCGTGGGCCCGATGTCAACATGATTGACTTCTCGGCTCGCTCTTATCCCGAGACCCTTAAGAAGAAGTTGCGGCTGCACGAGGGTCTCGAAGGCGTCCTTTCTTGGGGTGGCAATGCTTGAGGAACTCCGCGTAACCAATCTCGGCATTCTTGAAGAAGGCCTTCTCGACCCAGCGCCTGGTCTCACTGTCCTCACCGGAGAAACCGGTACTGGGAAGACATTGATGTTTGGCGCCATCGAACTGCTCATGGGGAAGCCCTTTTCGGCTTCTCGAATTGGGCCTTTTGGCACCGAATCTCGTATTGAGGCTCGCTTTGCTACTACGACCGACGAGTACGTGGTCTCCAAAAGTCTGGCCCAAGGGGGCAGGACGAAGACTCGGCTGAACGGGAATCTCGCAGCGGTCGCCGAAGTTGGTGAGTTGATTGGTGGGATCGTGGACGTAGTAGCTCAGCATGACCACCTTTCGTTGGGCCGCTCGGAACGCGTTCGACAGCTCGTTGATAACCGACTCGATCCTGAGGGATTAGATGCCAAGGCCTCCTATTTGGGCGTCTGGAGCGAGTGGGAGGCGCTGCAGGAGCGACTGTCGGTTCTGGGTGGTGATGTGCGAGCGCTCGAACGCGAGAGAGATCTCTTGGAGTACCAAGCAAGCGAGATATCAGACGCAGCGCTTCTTCCCGGGGAGGACGCGTCGGCGAGCGCCTCGGCCGGTAGGCTTCGCCATGCTGAGGACTTGCGCCGGCTGCTTGGTGAGACGGAGGAGGCTGTCGAGGCCATGGTTGAACTCAGCGGGAAGTCTCAAGATCGGCTGCGTAAGGTGCAGGCTCTTGTTAACGATACGCACCCCCTCTTGGCTCAAGCTGACACAGTGAACGCACAGCTCGGCGAGTTGCGATCAGAACTCCGCAGAACGCAGGAACAGGTCGTTCATGATCCTTCCGCTCTCGCCGGCCTAGAGCGCCGGTTGATGGTGTTGTCCGATCTTCGCCGCAAGTATGGCGACACCGTCGATGAAGTGATCTTGTTCGGTCAACATGCCGCAGAGCGGCAGTTGCTGCTCACGGAAAGTCTGGAGGATGCTTCCAACATCGAATCCGAGCGAGCGCTGCTCCTCACTCAGCTAGGTCTGACAGGGGAAAGGCTCTCTCAAGCCCGGGCTAGGGCAGGCGCCGGCCTGTGCGCCGACGCAGAGACACACTTACGGGACCTAGGCTTCTCAACTCCAACGCTCTCGGTTGAATTTTCGGACCGAACACCTAACCGGTCCGGAACGGCCACCGCTGCTTTGCATTTTGCCTCCGACGAACGACTAGAACCGGGGCCGGTGGCTCAAGTAGCCTCTGGTGGCGAACTGAGCCGGCTGGTATTGGCGTTGTACCTCGCTAGCGGAAGCGGGGGAGCTCCGGTTGTTGCGTTCGACGAGATCGATGCTGGCGTGGGGGGAAGTACCGCACTTGCGCTCGGGAGGAAGCTAGCGACCCTCGCAGAGACGCAACAAGTGCTCTGCGTCACACATCTTCCTCAAGTCGCCGCATTTGCCGAGCGGCATTACTGCGTTCGTCGGAACGAATTAGGGGCGCTGGCAGTGGAGGTCAGAGGAGATGAGCGGGTTCAAGAACTCACGAGGATGCTCTCTGGTTTAGCTGACTCACCTGACGGCCGGGCTCACGCAAAAGAACTCCTCGAACTCGCTCACAAATAGCCATGCGTCGCGTCAGCCGAAACGCCTGCTATTATTTAAGCCCGTGGCAAAGTACGTCTTCGTAACGGGTGGAGTGGTCTCCTCATTAGGTAAGGGAATCACAGCCGCGTCCCTCGGACGCATCCTCACCGACCGCGGCCTCAACATTGTTAACCAGAAGCTCGACCCGTACATCAACGTAGATCCTGGAACGATGAATCCGTACCAGCACGGTGAAGTCTTCGTTACCGAAGATGGAGCAGAAACCGATTTAGACCTTGGCCACTACGAGCGTTTCATTTCTACCAAAATGAGTA
>CAXMSI010000112.1:0-5736 GCA_964196085.1 uncultured Acidimicrobiia bacterium
ATTAGGAGGCATTGTCTGACACAAAAGGAGTGTCTCATGAGCTGGTTTTCACAGCGCATTAATAACAAGGACGAAGGTTTCACCCTCGTCGAGCTGATGGTGGTTGTTTTGATCATTGCAATCTTGATCGCCATCGCAATCCCAACGTTCCTCGGCGCTCGTGAGCGTGCACAGGACCGGGCTGCACAGTCCAACCTGCGTAACGCTCTTACAGCTGCCAAGGTGCACTACACCGATACTGAGAACTACACCGGAGTTGGCGGAGTGGGCGCAGCTGCGTTGATCGTCGACCTGGCCGCGATTGAGCCGAGCTTGACTTTCGTCGCCGCTGTGGCAGTCACCGGTGACGTTGGAGTGGAAGCTCCAATAGCAAACGATCAGACCGTTAACTTCTGGGCCATGTCAGGTTCAGGTACGTTCTTCGGCATCTGTGACGCTGCTATCAACGCCGTAGGACCTCCAGTGGTCACGGCCGGTACGAACTACTCGACCGGTGCAGCTGCTGCCAACGTAGATGGCTATGCAGATTGCGCACTTGCCAGCTGGTAGGTAGCAACAACACTAACTAAACCTGAAATGGGGGTGAGCCTAAGGGCTCACCCCCATTTCTTTGTTTCCGGACTCAAGCAATACAGGCACTCTGCCGATAGCTAGGCATAGCCAAATGTGAAAGGAGTCCCGATGAAAGTACGGGATGAAGGCTTCACGTTGGTCGAGTTGATGGTGGTTGTTCTTATTATTGCAATTCTTATTGCAATCGCCGTGCCGACCTTCCTTGGAGTGAGAGTTAGAGCTCAAGATAGAGCAGTGCAGGCCAACCTTCGAAACAGCGTCACAGCAGCGAGGGTGTTCTATGCCGACACCGAGGACTATGCCTTCACGGTTGCAGACCTGGACGAGATCCATGCTGATATGCCGTTTGTCGCTGGCAACGCCCCTGCACTCGGAGAGGTGGGGTTCGTGGTGCTCCCGAATGCTGATGCGTTCGCTGAGCAGGCAGTTGTATTCATAACCGTATCTGCATCGGGTACGTGGTTCTGTCTCGAGGATCAAGCTAGTGGGAGCGCCGCAGGCATGGAATTCGGTGAGAGCACAGTCGACGGCGGATCTTTGGACACGCTGGCCGAATGCGTCGGAGGCTGGTCGTGACCAGGTCAACCTTCTGCAATAGGCTTTCTTCCTGATCGGTTGGAGATTCCGTTAAGGGTTGAGGTCAGTCCTGCCGATACTTCTGATCGCAAGGCATTTTCTAGTCAATATTGATGAAGGGCCGGTACCGTCAGAATGAGCCATCTCCCAAGTGCTAATACCACAGCACGAGCTTCGCACCACCTAGCCTATGGCAATGCCGCTGATGTTCTGGGTACTCGTGATGTCTCTGCTCGGATTGGCCGTGGGCTCATTCCTCAACGTGGTGGCCTATCGGGTGCCGCTGGACCTATCCGTGTCCCATCCGCCCTCAGCCTGTCCGAAGTGCAAAGTACCAATCACTCCTCGGGACAACGTTCCGCTGATCAGTTGGATCCTTCTGGGAGCGAAGTGCCGGCATTGCAAGGCTCCGATCTCAATCAGGTACCCGGCTCTGGAGCTGGCCAACGCAATCCTTTGGGGGGCAGCGACGTGGCTACTCGGTCCAACCTGGGCACTCCCCGCCTTTCTCTGGTTCCTAGCCGTGACTCTGGTGTTGATACCAACGGACTTGGATCACCATCGACTCCCCAACAAGATCGTTTACCCAGGAACACTGGTGGGAATCGGTCTACTGCTGATTCCGACAATAGCGCTGGGGGAGTACGCCCGACTCGGCTGGTCGCTTCTGGCTGGGACGCTGGCCTTCGTTCTGATGTTGATCCTCGCATTGTTAGTTCGGGGCGGGTTCGGCATGGGGGACGTGAAGCTGGCATTGATGCTGGGGATTTTCGTGGGATACCAGCCGTTGCACCCGCCAATAACCTGGGCCAAGGCACTGACGGTGACGGGTCTTTCAATCTTTCTCTCCTTCCTCTTCGGGGGCCTCTCGGGCCTGTTGCTCATGGCACTGAAGAAGCGGAAGGGGAAGGATCACGTAGCGTTTGGGCCAGCGATGATCGTAGCCGCTTGGATAGCAGCGTTTTGGGGTTGGCCAGTGATGGAACGATACCTCGCTCTGTAAGGCCAGTCGATTTCATTGGAGAAGAGTCATTAGCTTGCTACGCTTCTGAATTACAAACGCGTAATTCGTGTGAGCCTGGAGCAGGGCCGTTTGAACGGAGGCAGAAATGAAAGCCACAGTAGGGCTTGATATTGGGACCAGTGCTGTTCGCGCAGCGCTCCTTCAAAGCGGTAAACGTGGGGTTCCCACGCTGTCTCGCTACGGCGAAGTTGCATTGCCGATTGGAGCGGTGGACGGTGGAGAGATCATCGATGCGGCGATCGTTGAGGATGCTATCCGGCGTCTCTGGAAGTCGACGAAGCTCCCAAAGAAGGGTGTAGTCATTGGACTAGCGAACCCTCGAATCGTTGTACGGCGTGTTGACATGCCCAAGGTCTCAGACGAGGCACTCAAAGCCAACCTCGCCCAGCACGCACAAGAATTCATCCCCATGTCAGCAGACGAAGCTGTGTTGGATTTCCTCCCCGTCGAAGACGCCGACCCCGACGCTGATACCCGCCCCGTGTTAGTAGTTGCTGCTCATCGAGAGATGGTGGACCAGTTCATTGGCGTTGCTGAAGCGGCAGGGCTCAGCGTGGACGCTGTTGATCTACAAGCATTCGCTCTTGTGCGGTCCGTTTTTGGCGCTCAGATTCCAATGGGCGAACCACCGAAGGCCGTAGTGAGCCTCGGTGCTGGCCTCACACAGGTCATCGTGACCCAGGATGGTGTACTGCAGTTCCTGCGCCTAATCCCCATTGGTGGTAATCACTTCACCAAAGCCCTGATGAATGGCCTCAGCCTGTCTCAGGACGAGGCTGAAGAGCTCAAGCGTGGTACTGGCGTCCTAGCTGACCCCGACGAAGTCTCTGATGGTGACAAGCTCGAAGAGCGGGCGACTCGAATCCTCACCGATGAAGCCAACAAGCTCATCGACGAAATTCGAGGAACTATCGAGTTCAGCGCTGCCCAAATTGGTGGCGACATGGTGACAGAGGTGAAAATCTCTGGGAACGCAGCCAGGTTGCCTCATCTTGCCGGACGCATGGCAAAGATGCTTGATACCCCGGTGACGCCGGTCAAGCTGCTTGGCGATTCGGTTGAAGTAGGAAAGACTGGCCTCACTGACGAGCAGCTATCTCTGGCTCAGCCAGTGCTGCCCGTCGTTGTTGGACTCGCCGAATGGGGGCTTGCATAATGTCCCCGAAAATTAACCTACTCCCACTGGAGCGAGCCGAGAAAGCGAAGGGACGACAGAAAGTCGTACTTCGGGTGTTCCTGCTCCTTGCCTACATTGGTCTTCTTGCATTTGTGTTCTTCATGATGAAGAGCCGCGAGACCCAAGCTGAAGAGAACCTTGCCACCCAGCAAGTAGCCAATGAGCTCATCAAGGATGACATTGCTGAACTCCGACCTTTCAAGATCCTTGGAGAGGATTACGAGGCAGGGGTCATCAACCTACAGGCTGCCCTTGAGGGGGACATTGCTTGGGGAGTTCTGTTGCAGGACTTCGGAAGGATGATCTCTGATGAACACGTATGGATCGAGGGTCTCGCGGTGAGCCGAGTGATTCCGGTAGAAGAGTCCATAGCTTATGGCTCGGTGCAGATGTCTGGGTCAGGCTTCGATTACCCGGACGTGGCGTCGTGGCTGGTAACTCTCGACAGCGGTGACTGGGAAGCTGTTGGAGCCTCTTGGGCTGCCTCGGTGACCACCGGCTCGGTCAATGACGTAGATACAGTGGGCTGGTCCATTCAAACAGCTCTGAGCGACGCCGCCCTTTCGGTGCGTGTCGACGACCTAACCCCGGAGGTGCCCTAATGGGTAGAGGACTATTAGTTGGGTTCCTATTGGCCCTCCTCATTGGAGCGGGCTTCTACTACCTCGGAGTAAAGCCAATCCAGGAACAGATTACCGAAATCGACCAGCAAATCTTGGCCGCTGAAGGTGAGAACGCGACCCTGCTTCAGGAGCGCAATCGGCTAACGCGAATCGAAGATGCTGAGTTTGAGTATCGCGCAGCGGTAGGACAGCTCGAGACCTATGTGCCCACCAGTCCGTTACAGAGCGAGTTGATAATCGGGCTTAAGTCACTTGCGGTTGATTCGAGCGTGGAATGGACTGGAGTGTCCTTCTCATTGCCAACTGCCGTTCCCGACGTCAACTATTCCGAGATTCACTTCGCCGTACAAATCGAAGGGTCATACTTCGAGCTGCTTGGCTACTTGCACTCCATGGAAGAAATGGAGCGAGTAGTGCGGATCGAAGGCGCAACCTTTAGTCCCTCAGTTGCAGAGAACGGCATTGTCTCGCTTACAGCGAGCATCAGCGCCACTGCTTTCACCACCGGAGATGTTGGTCTCATGAATGTCGACATCTCAGAAGAGGAAGCCCCAGAAGAGACCGAAGCCGATGCAACGACAGGAGATGAGTAGACATGGCAGCTCACAGCTCACAACGATCTTCGGGGACCGCGGCGATAGCTGCAATCCTATTGATCGGCCTTGGCCTCGCTGTTGCTTGGTGGGCAATTGCCCCGTCGGTGCTCGGCACTGCTCAAGCAGCTCCCATACAGGGACAGATGGCAGAGGTGGTAGCGGCTACTCCAGATGCAGCAGCGCTGGCAGAAGGCGTTCGCATTTCCAATGTGATCCAGGTGACTCAGTCCCGAGATCCGTTCGAGCCGCTTGTCTCTGATCAGACGACCAGCTCGGGTACTTCCACAGGCTCAACGGGTGGTACGAGCGGCGGCACAACAGCAACAAGGACCTCATTTACTCTGGACAAAGTCACAGACAATACAGGTGTACTTACTGCTGAAGTGACGGTTCAAGGGGTCAGCTACGAAGTGAAGGTTGGCGACGACTTTGCAGGCTCGTTTCAAGTGGTCTCCCTCACAGCAGCTGAGACTGATTCGGGAGGGTCCGTCACTAAGGAGGCCCTCGGCGTCTTCAAGTATGGCGACAACACCTTTACAGCCAATGCCGGGCAGGCGATCCTCAAGTAGCTTTCGTGCCAGAAATGCTGGCCCATAGAGCTTTGGCAGCAAGGTACTATTGCTGTCCATGCTGAGATACTTCACTGCCGGCGAGTCCCATGGGCCCGCACTTACCACGATCATTGAGGGTGCTCCTGCGCACTTGGGCTTCACGGCTGAAGGCCTAGGCCACGAGTTAGCTCGTCGTCGGATGGGACACGGCCGTGGTAACCGCATGAAGATCGAGAAAGACGTCGTTGAAATCGTTGGCGGTGTTCGCCACGGTGAGACACTGGGCAGTCCGGTGGCCGTGTTGATTCGTAATACAGAGTGGCCAAGGTGGTCTGAAGATATGTCCGCCGCAGCGGGTGTGCCGCGTCGCACTCTTACGGCTCCTCGGCCTGGTCACGCCGACCTGTCGGGAATGTTGAAGTACGACACCTACGACGCTCGTGACATTCTCGAGCGCTCCTCGGCCCGCGAAACTGCCGCTCGGACCGTGGCGGGTTATCTTGCAAAGCAACTGCTGGCATCAATCGAGGTTTCCGTTGTATCTCACGTGGTGCAGATTGGCTCTGTGAAGGCACAGAAGCAACGAGTTCCTGGTCCAGAGGACCTGGGCGCGGTA
>CAXMSI010000113.1:0-5736 GCA_964196085.1 uncultured Acidimicrobiia bacterium
TCCACTTCGTCCAGCTTGACCAGACCCACAGTGAGCATGAAGATCTCATCTGGGACCGCATTCTTGACGACAATGAGGCGCCCGTCCCAACGAATCACCCCCATGAAGAAAGCCGAACCGAACTAGCTCAGCACGTGCAAGAGATCAGCGCTGACTTTGTTATCGCAGAGATGCCAACTCACAGCCGTAAATCAGAGAAGTTCATTTCGGATGTACGTTGGTTGTCGACTCACGTCGCTGCTGATGTGTCGTTTCTGCGCTACCGAGGGGTCAAGCCGGTACTGAAGCACATAGCCGTTCTCGGTTCTGGCGGGCCAGTCGACGAACTCAAGATCAGTGTCGCCAACATGCTCATCGAACCCGACGGAGTAGTCGAAATCGTGCACATTCTGCCCCCCGGTATCGACAAAAGGCAGATTGACTTCATTGACGGCCACCAACTCGACCTCCTCGAACTCTGCGATGCTCCCGGCAAGAGCACAGTGGAACTCGCTGAGAACCTCACCGAGGGCCTGAAGCGCACAGTTGCGTCAGCTGACCTTGTCGTTGTCGGGTCCCCCTATAAGGAGTCGGCGAGATTCTCTCTCGCTGATCGGATCATGGAGCAGCTTGAAGTACCTGTTCTGGTGGTGCACAAACGGACTCATGAGAAAGCCCCCTGGCGCCGTAGTCTCCTTCAGAAGATCATGTATTAAGACTCGCTGACTGCTCGGCCGTGTCCGCGCTTCATGTAGATGACTCGACTCTTGGCAGTCATCACGACAACCCCATTCTGGTTGAGGACTTCACTATCGATGAACACGACTCCCCTGTCAGGCTTACTGCGTGAAGGGCGCTTTTCCGTGGCCTGCGACCGAACCCGCAAAGTGTCACCTGGGAACACAGGCACCTTCCACCTGATCTCATCCATTCCCGGAGATCCCATGCCGTGGTGATGGTCAACGTGATGTTCCACGATCATGCGCATCATCAACGAGCTTGTATGCCAGCCCGATGCAACGAGCTCGCCGAACATAGTGTCTTTGGCTGCTTCACTATCGAGGTGGAAGACCTGTGGATCGTATTTTGAGGCAAAGTCCACAATCTCTTCGGCAGTTACGGTGTACGACCCGAATTCTTCCCACTCGCCAACCACAAAATCGTCCCACGACTGATCCTTGGTAGATACCGGAGGCCTGAGGTATCGCTTGCTCAACTGGGGCACCCGACCGCCTTGGAACGCCTCGACCGCGTCGCGGAACCAACTTGGAATATCCATTGGCTTGCCCGTTGCTAGGTCAAGCACCACCTGGGTCTGAGTTCCTGCCGCGACAGTGGCTCCGGTGGCCTTGTTGGTTGTCAACAACGAATACTTCACACTCGACCGTCCAAAGCCGACGATCGAGGAGGCAGTGAGCAACGTGTCTCCGAGCTTCGCTGACTCGTGGTGGTTGATGGTGGTGTTTGCCAGCATCATGTCGGCGCCCCGGGCATTGAACTCCGCCCAGGGAATCCCAATTGCTTCAAAAAGGTCCGTGTTTGCGTCGTCCCAGTACACGATGTAGTTGGCGTTGAAGACCACCGCTTGAGCATCGGTATCTGAAAAGCGGATCTTCCGTTCATAGTTCATGAGGCACCAATGTAGCGCTGCGTCGTCATTGGGATCCCTGGCACCATCGAACTTTGTCGATTGTTCCAAGTTCGCAGTAATCTTTGAGCCTTCACAAAGGAGTTCTGTTGAGTATCACCTTCGATAACAAAGTTGCCATCGTCACCGGAGCAGGCAACGGTCTGGGAAAGACGCACGCGCTGGCACTCGCTGAGCGCGGTGCACGAGTCGTAGTCAACGACTTGGGCGGCGACGTTCACGGCGACGGAGGGTCTCTCTCAGCGGCGCAACAAGTCGTAGAAGAGATCATCGCCAATGGCGGAGAAGCATTTGCCAATGGCGCCAACGTTGCCGACTTCGAGCAAGTGCAACAGATGGTGGCTGACACTATTGAAAAGTGGGGCCGAGTCGACATCCTCATCAACAATGCCGGAATCCTTCGGGACAAATCATTTTCCAAGATGACCATGGAAGACTTCCGGTTGGTCGTCGAGGTACACCTCATGGGTTCTGCCAACTGTTCAAAAGCAGTCTGGGAGATCATGCGTGAACAAAACTACGGGCGCATCATGATGACCACTTCATCATCAGGGCTCTACGGGAACTTCGGTCAGGCCAACTATGGTGCTGCGAAAATGGGCGTTATTGGCCTCATGAACACCCTTTGTTTGGAAGGCCAGAAGTACAACATTCGGGTAAACGCCCTGGCTCCCGCTGCAGGTACCCGCATGACCGAGGGTCTCATTCCAGAAGAGGCCTTTGCCATGCTCTCTCCCGAATCAGTAAGCACCGGAGTCATGTTCTTGGTCTCCGAAGACGCCCCAAGCAAGGTCATCTTGGGCGCAGGTGCTGGATCCTTTGCCAGGGCATTCATCCTGGAAACGGCCGGTGCCCACTTGTCGCCAGAAGAACTCAGCCCAGAGAATCTCGCCGAAATCTTCTCAGAGGTCGATGACCGTGAGGGAGCCAACGAGCCTTCTGCCGGTTTCGAACAAACTCTAAAATTCGTCAATCTCGCCAACCAGTAAGGAACTCTCATGCGCGAAGCAGTCATCGTTTCAACAGCTCGTACCCCAATCGGGCGGGCGTATAAGGGTGCCTTCAACATCACCCCCTCCCCCACACTTGCAGCTCACGCAATCAGTGAGGCTGTGGCCCGCGCAGGCGTGGATGGCTCAGCCGTCGAGGACGTCATACTCGGTGCTGCAATGGGCCAGGGGGTGCAATGGCCGAATGTTGGCCGCCTGAGTGCCCTCGCGGCCGGACTCCCAGACAGCGTCTCTGGCATGTCCATCGACCGTCAATGCTCCTCCGGGCTTATGGCTGTTGCGACTGGTGCCAAGCAAATCATGTTCGACGATCAAGATGTCGTTGTGGCCGGCGGGGTGGAGTCCATTTCGATGGTGCAAAACGCCGGGATGCGATTCGAGCTTGACCCTGGTCTCATCGAGAAGGTCCCAACAGCCTATACGCCGATGCTCGACACTGCTGAGATCGTCGCTGCCCGCTACAACATTTCTCGGGACGTGTGCGACGAGTACGCATTGCAGTCCCAAGAGCGCACCGCCGCAGCCCAGGCTGCTGGCATCTTTGACAACGAGATCATCCCAGTGACAACCACCAAGTCGGTGATGAACCGTGAGACTGGGGAAACGTCAACTGAGCAGGTCACTCTCACCAAAGATGAAGGGAACCGTCCAGGCACCACACTCGAAGGACTCAAGTCTCTCAGCCCTGTCCGCGGTGAAGGCATGAACGTAACTGCTGGTAACGCTTCGCAACTTTCAGACGGTGCCGCTGCTCTCGTGCTCATGGAAGCCGAAGCTGCCAAAGCCGCAGGTTCGGAGGTCCTCGGTTGGTTCCGTGGAATGGCGGTTGCCGGCGTAGCGCCAGACGAAATGGGCATCGGCCCGATCCCTGCCGTTCGCAAGCTGCTCGCCAACAAGGGCCTGTCCATTGGGGACATCGGTCTATGGGAGCTCAACGAGGCCTTTGCTGTGCAAGCCCTCTACTGCAGGGACCAACTTGGGATCGACAACGACATCTTTAATGTCAACGGTGGAGCTATCTCGATTGGACACCCATACGGGATGACTGGAGCTCGCCAAGCGGGCCACGTTCTCCTTGAAGGGAAGCGCCGCGGAGTCAAGTACGCCGTGGTCACGATGTGTGTTGGAGGCGGCATGGGAGCCGCTGGCCTCTTCGAAATTGCCTAGGGCTGCGGGAGCGCTGGACCCTCTTCGACAATCGGCAGCAGGCGAGAATCAGCCAGTCCGGCAGTTCTATGGCCCGCGACCGCTTGATACTCTGGTGACGCGACCATGCCCATAAATGCTTTCAAGTCGGGATAGCGCACAAGCAGCACCTCGTCCCACTCCTCGTCGGCCGGTCCGATCAAGTAGTTACCGCCTTCGCCCATGAAGATCATTTCTGCCCCTGTGGCTGCGATCACTGGCAGGACCGCTGCCACGTATCGGCGGTACGCTTCCTCGCCGGAAATGGACTCGAGCGGCGCTAGCTCCGGAGAGTCTGAATATTCGGCTTCTACTCGGTATCTCAGGAGGTTGAGCATGACGAGTGGACCTGTCAGCCCTCTTGCCGCTAACGCAGCGACGCTTTCTTTGGTTTCGTGAATGAACATAGAATGGAGTGTAGGAACTGGTGTCCGGGTCAGGGGTGATAGGTGCGTCGGCATGGGAGCCACTGGCCCCTTCGAGATCGCCTCAGGTCGCCGCCGGCGCAACCCCGCGAGTAGAGTCATCCGATGGTTGGCCCTTCCACTGACGCCGTATTTGCTGGTTCTGTCCCTGAACTCTACGACCGATACCTAGTGCCACTGATCTTCCAGACGTACGCTGACGACATCGTCGAAAGACTGAACGCAATTGGATCCAGGTCGGTACTCGAGGTCGCTGCGGGAACTGGTGTGGTGACAAGAGCTATGGCCGCGGGCCTTGCCCCAACTGTGGCAATCACCTGCAGCGACCTGAACCAGCCAATGCTGGATCATGCGGCCTCCGTCGGTGTCGCACGACCGGTGACCTTCCGTCAAGCAGACGTCGAAGATCTGCCCTTCGAAGACGACTCGTTCGACGCTGTCGTCTGCCAGTTCGGGATCATGTTCTTCCCTAACCGGCTCACAGCCCTGCGGGAGATTCGACGAGTCCTCGCTCCAGGGGGTTCTCTAATCTTCAACACGTGGGACCGGCTCGAAACCAACGAGTTCGCCTACGAGGTCACACTGGCACTCACGGCAATGTTTCCCCACAACCCACCCAAGTTCCTAGATCGCACGCCACACGGCCACTACGACGAACTGTCCTTTCGAGATAGCCTTTCTACAGCCGGGTTTTCGAGTGTCTCGTGGGAGGTCCTCGAAGCTCGAAGCGTCGCTGCCACCTGCCTTGACCCAGCCATTGCTTACTGCCAAGGCACGCCGTTGCGAGATGAAATTGAAACTCTGGATCCAACCGGGCTAGTGACTGCCACCAACGTTGCTGCAACAGCGATCGCTGAGCGCTTTGGTGAAACCAACGTAGACGGACTGATTCGAGCCTTCGTTGTGACTGCATCGGGCTAGGCCTCGAGGGCGCCACCCGAGAGCAGCACACTTGCTCCTGTGTCGGAGTCTCGATCAAGGACAATGAGGTCTTCGACACGTTCTCTCAGTTCGTCGACGTGACTCACGAGCACCACTAAACGATCGTTGCCGGTGGCGACCAGCTGCTCAATGCCCTCCATTGCCAAATCTAAGTGTTCGGCATCGAGCGAGCCAAAGCCTTCGTCGAGGAAGAACGCGTCGAGGGTCCCCACTCCCCCAGCAACCATCTCAGCAAGACCTAAAGCGAGAGCCAAAGACGCAAGGAAGGTCTCTCCGCCGGACAACGATGATGCTGCTCTGCGGTACTCGGCTGCTGTGTTGTCGATCATCTCAATTTCGCCCTTCTCTGAGAGATCGAACCCGTAACGACCGCCACTGAGTTCAGCGAGTTTGTGGGCCGAGACCGTGACGAGGGTTGCTCGTTCTTCGTCGAGCATGAATGCGAGAAAGCGACTGGGATTGAGATCCTTGGTGAGCGTCTGGTACACCTCAAGCTCTGATTCAGCGACCGCTAAACGTTCTGCGATATCGCCCCCATCGTTGAGTG
>CAXMSI010000114.1:0-5649 GCA_964196085.1 uncultured Acidimicrobiia bacterium
CTCCACGTGTTGCAGGGCGACCCCACCAGCACAGGCAAGGTCCAGCATCTTTCAACAGTCCAAAATTGACGCGGAAGCAGGGAGAGCCAGGTCCTTCATCCAACTCGGTTCAACCAATTGTCCGAGGCCGCGGGCGGTGGCCGTGCCGTTCACCTGGCACACCTGCGTACCAACCTCGGAGGTGACTACATCATCCACACAGAGCAGGGCTCCAGGACTGACCGCCAGAGGCCAGCCATGGAGACATCCACTTCTGCGACCAACATCTTGTTTCTCCTGGGACACTTCCCCGGACCTGTCTGGCGTAGTCATCTCACCAGCGCGTGAGCAGCCACACTTCCGGCTCCCACGAATTTGGCTGGATCTCGGCAAAGATCCGTACCGCGCTGGTCTGTGCAAGTTGCGACTCCGACCTCCTGCCCTCCCTATAGTGGAGGTCAGCAAGGTGGTTGAGAAGTGCGGCCTCTCGATGCCTGTCGCCAACCTTGCGGGCTAGCTCGAGACCTTCCTCCACTAACGCTAAAGCCCTCTCAGGATCATCCTCACCGACGGCAACCGCGAGGCTGTTGAGGGCGGCCATGCGCAGGTCGGGCTCCGTCCCAGCCAGATCCAAGGCCTTGTCGAGTTCACCCACATCGTCCGAAACGATCCCGAGGATGTCTCTCGCTCTCGACTCTGACCTCGGTGCGTTTGTGGAGCTAGCCAGCTCGACTGCTCGTCGCGCCAGACCGGTGGCTTCTTCGAGCGCACCCGCCCTATGGCGCAACAGAGCCCAGTCAGCAAGCAACTCGGCCGGCTCCGGGTGAGCTGGCTCCGACATCTGGAAGTGGTGCTCGGCCTGTTCGAACTTTCCCAGCCTCCTTTGGATATCACCGATCCGATGTTCAGCAAGGGCTGCCTGAGTCTCTGAGCCGACGGCCGACACCATCATGAACTCGTCGCTCGCTTCTGAGTACTCTCCCATGACTAGGAGCACGTCGCCGAGGGAGAGCCTGATCCGCGCCGGCTCCGGATGTTCAAGGCTCAGGGCTGACCGATATGAGTCTGCAGCTTCGGCAGTCGCGAAGAGGCTTGCGGCCAGGTCCCCTGCCTCGCCAAACCACATCGCTGCCTGATCTAGCTTGTTTCCCAGATGAAAGTGTTGGGCGATCGCAGCGGCGTGCCCCGCATCCATCACTCCTGGCTCGGCTTTTAGTGCAGCGGCAGCGCGCCCATGAAGCAGCCGCGTCTGAATCGGGGACAGAGAACCATAGACAGCCGTCTCAAGGCCGCCCAGCGAAAACCCGACGGCTGCAGTGCCCGGAATCAAGCGAAGGATTCGCCTGGTCATCAAGATCTCTAAGGCCTCGGCAACCTCCTGCTCACCGCGTCCGCTCGTGCCCCTGATCTGGTCCAGATCGAAACTTCCACCCAGCACGGATGCAGCAGCAAGAACCTGCTGACTCAGGCCGTCGAGGTCACGGAGCATCGTCTCAATGTAGAGACCGATTCCTTTCGTCTGGTCCAGGTCGTCGCCGAGGAGATGCTCCGCTACCAGTAGGGGGATACCACCCGTCTGTCGAATCACCGATACTGGGTCCAATTTCTCGCCCGTGAGATGCTTTATGTCTTGAGCGGTAAGCGGACCCAGCAGAACCCGAACGGCCGTTCTTGTCAGTTCATTCACTCCATGTGTACGCAAGTCTGTCCGAGGGTCGTCGGTTGGCAAGACGAAAAGGAAGAGAACCGAGCACTCTCCAAGTCGGCGGATCACGTATGAAAGCATCGCCGCCGAAGATGAGTCGATCCACTGGCAGTCGTCGACACCCACCAGCAACCCGCTTTCGGTTGCCGCCAATATGAATACTGTCGCCACAGCCTCAAACAGTCTCGACTCGCTCAAGGCATCGGCGGGTCGGCCAGCTGGGTACATCTCGGGCAGCAGCTGTGCCAGCTCTTGGCGAGCCCAAGCGGGTACGTTCTCGTCAGCGACCAGACCCGCTCCAAGCATGGTTCTCAGTAGCTGAGTGACAACACCATAGGGCAGCTGCTCGCCTGATCGGGATCCGCGCGCCAGTAGGGCTTGGTTCCCCTGTTGAACGGCTTGGGCGAGAAACCTCTCCAACAGACTGGTCTTGCCAGACCATGTATTCCCTTCAAGGAGCACGTTTCGAACACCTTTGGCGGACGCTGCCAACTCGGCTCGAAGAAGCGCCAGTTCCATGTCTCTTCCCAGCCACCTGTGGCTCTCGGGAGGCTTCACAGGATCGGCGGAGCGTACCCTCTGTCTTGGGCCCGGAGCTGGGGGAAGGTCTTCGTCGAGAATCGCTTCGTACAGTTCAGAAGTCTCCTCCAGCGGAGCGACACCCAGTTCCGTGTTGAGCACTTCTACGCAACGTCGATAGGTCTCAATTGCACCCGTTCGATCGCCCGCCCAAGCAGCGATCAACATCTTGTTGCGATACGCCGGTTCGTGCAGATTGTCGAGAGAGATCCATCGATCCGATGCCTCGCCAGCTGAGCGATAGTCCCCCAAAGAGGCTCGTCCGGCTGCCAAACGCTCAAACACTCGACCAGCACTCGATCGGAAGGTCGCTGCGGTAACGGTCAGCCAGTCATCGAAGGCTGGAGCATCGCGAAGCGAGAACCCTGTTAGGAGATCGCCACGATAGGAGGCCGCCGCATGATCGAAGTCTGGAAGGCACAGCGCGCACACATCTACGTCTCCGTGCTTGTGCCGTTCTCCATCTTTGAGACTCGCCCGGAACTCGTCTATGTCTGCGTTTACAGTTGGGGAAAGTCGGATTTGATACCGGTCAGCCTCGATGGCTTCTGGCCCGAGGACTGAGCGCAGAGCCGACAAGGTTCGACGTAGCGCCGATCGGGCGTGGCTTTCGTCCGACTCCGGCCACAGCATCGCTGCCAGCGTGTCTCGAGACACCAATCCGTCCACCACCAAGATGGCCAAGATCGCCGTCGCCTTTCGAGTGTCGACTCGAGCGGTTTCGCCGTCGACTGTTAGCTCGGGAGAACCGAAGAGGCGCACTTCCACATTCGTCATGGTTACCAAACCTACAAGATTTGAGTCACCGTAACTCGAAAAGGAGTATATTTCGGCCTAGAAGGGGCTTCTACCCCGATAATTCTCGATTTCGTAACGGTTCGCGAACGTTCCGAGCGTATAAAAGGGGCATGGTCTCATTGATCCGCAAAAAGCGCGGCAACCAAAGCAAGCCTCTCGGGACCGATTTCGCGGACCCAACCGACGCTGTCGGCGACTTCCCTCCAATCCCTGTCCCGGTAAGTGACCCGCTCTACGCGTTCTTACTGGCATCATCCGGGCCGGTTGATCTCGGAGGTCTCCCACTTGCATCACCCACAGTCGAAACCCTAAGAGGCCACGGAGTCGAGATCATCGTCCCACTAGTGGGCAACGGTGAACTCATGGGGGTGCTCTACCTGGGTCCACGTCGTTCTGATAGGCCCTACTCGTCGGACGACAGGAAACTACTTACCGCCCTCGCTGACAAGGTTGCCCCCACCATCAGGGTTGCTCAGTTACTCCGACAGCAGGCTGACGAGTCGAAGGAGCGAGAACGCATTGAGCAAGAACTCCGGATTGCGGCTCTCATCCAACAGACTCTGCTTCCGAAAGAGCTTCCCGCCATCACCGGATGGACGGTCGACGCCTTCTACCGGCCAGCCCGTGAGATAGGTGGCGACTTCTATGACTTTATCCCGTTGGGTGGCTCCCGTCTTGGGGTGGTCATTGGGGATGTTACCGACAAGGGAGTTCCTGCAGCCCTCGTGATGGCGACCTGCCGCGCAATGCTGCGAGCGGCGGCGGCACATCACGACGAGGCTGGCTCTGTGTTGGCAGCGGTCAACAACGCCCTCCACCCAGAGATCCCTCCCAACATGTTCGTCACGTGCCTGTACGCGATCCTCGATACCGACTCCGGCGAGCTCCAGTACGCAAATGCCGGTCACAACCTTCCCTACGTACAGACTTCAAACGGTGTAACCGAGCTCCGAGCTACCGGTATGCCGTTGGGGCTCATGCCCGATATGGAATACGAACAGCGCCAGTACGACCTTGCCCTTGGCGAGGTAATGGTTCTGACCTCAGACGGGATCACCGAGGCTCACAATGGCGAGGGGGAAATGTACGGCTTCGATCGGCTGATAGCGCAAGTGGCTGCGAGTGGACCCGCGCGGACTGCCGTCTCGGACCTCATCGACGATCTCGAAGGATTCGTCGGACCCGACGCCGAGCAAGAAGACGACATCACGCTGGTGGTCGTTCATCGATCATCCTCGGCCAGGGTCAGTGCCGAAGCCTTCGAAGGACTCAAAAAAGTGGACCCAAAGTCGATAGCCAGCTTCTCCGTTGCGAGTGTCGAAGGCAACGAGCGAACCGCCATTGACCAGGTCACGGATGCGATCATCCATGTTCATCTAACTCAAGAGAAGTTGGAAAAGCTTCAGACTGCTGTCGGCGAAACCGTAATGAACGCCATCGAGCACGGCAACAAGTCCCAAGAGGATCTTGACGTCACCGTCGAGGTCCTAGTAGACACCAGCAGGATCACCGTACGAGTGACTGACAGCGGCGGCGAGGGCGAGTTCCAGCCAGCTCCCGAGCCAAACCTAGAAGACAAACTCGACGGACTGCAATCACCTCGAGGATGGGGATTGTTCCTCATCGAAGCCATGGTCGATCAAGTACACGCCCACGACGATGGCCCGGTTCACACGGTCGAACTCATCGTCAACATAGGAGAAGACCACTAATGCCGGCCAGCCCATTTTCCTCCCAACAACAAGACGACAACGGCGACACAGTTCTCGTTCTCGCTGGAGACATCAACCGTGCAGCAGAGCAAGAGATGAGAGGAGCATACGAAGCTGCGAAATCAACCCCCGGTCGGCTGATCCTGAACTTCGACCAGGTCTCGTACGTGAACTCAACAGGGATCGCCCTCATCGTGGCTGTTCTCACCGACGCTCGATCGGTGGGCCGCGAGGTGGTCGCTGTTGGACTCACTCCTCACTACCTCGAAATCTTTTCGATCACCCGCCTATCAGACTTCATAACCATATACCCAGATATGGCGTCCGCTCGGACCGCCGACTAGGAGGACTCGAAATGCCACCAGATCAGCCCATGATGGAGGTACGCAGCCTTACTGACAAAGTGAACGCGATCCAGATCGCAGGAGAGATGACCCGATTGTCAGAGGATGCGCTCCGGAGCGCGCACGAGAGGGCCTCTGAAGGCGACACGCGGGCCGTTGTGCTCAACTTTGACGACCTCGAATACATGAACAGCAGCGGGATTGGGCTCCTTGTCACAACCCTCATTAGGGCTCAAAGATCTGGGCAACAATTACTTGCAGTGGGGCTAACGGCTCACTACCGCGAGATCTTTTCCCTCACAAGACTCGACGAGGCAATCGGCATCTTTGACACTGAGGCCGCAGCACTGAAGTCTCTTTGACGGTCCTTCAGGCCTGATCCCTCAGGGCCACGCGGGCGGCGTGGTAGCCACACATCCCGTGGACCCCCGCCCCAGGTGGGGTCGCAGATGAGCAAAGGTACAGTCCTTCGCCGATCCGATACGACCGAGCAGCGTTGATTTGGAGCCACCGGCCAACCGAGAAGGCACCG
>CAXMSI010000115.1:0-5610 GCA_964196085.1 uncultured Acidimicrobiia bacterium
GGTTCCCTTGTGAGGGGTTGACCAGGTCACCCCCGAGACTGGGTGGTCATGAAAGTTTTGGCCGACGTTTGGCGAGTCTACCGACACTTTGATGTGGTGTTCGGCTAGGTGCGCTTTTGGGCCGATACCAGACAACATGAGTAGTTGTGGCGAGTTGATCGCTCCCCCTGAAAGGATGACCTCGCGGGCCGCTCCGATGCGAGCAATACCCGAACCGCTCTCCACTTCAACTCCAACAGCGATTCCATCCTCGACGATGACTTTGTTGACGAAGGTGTTTTGCCTAACCGTGAGGTTGGGTCGGGTGAGGGCAGGTTTCAGGTAGGCAGTTGCGGCGGAATGCCGCGCCCCGTTCTTTTGGGTGACTTGGACTACTCCGGCGCCGGTCTGGCGAGGACCGTTGAAGTCATTTGTCCTTGGAACCCCTATCTGGCCCATTGCTGCGACGAAGCGATGGGTAAACGGGTTGATCGTTCGGAGGTCTGCAACGCTGAGCGGGCCACCAGATCCGTGATACTCGTCTGCACCTCGCTCATTGTCCTCGGCCTTGATGAAGTAGGGGAGTACGTCGTCCCATCCCCAACCCTCACACCCAAATGCGTCTCGCCATTCGTCGAAATCCTCACGGTTCCCTCGGATGTAAATCATCCCGTTCATCGATGACGACCCACCAAGCATTTTTCCGCGTGGCATGAACAGGGTCCGGTGGTCGAGATGAGGTTCTGGCTGGGTGTTGTAGTTCCAATCCCGAGAGGAACGGAAGAGCTTTGAGAACGCGGCCGGTATTGACACATGAGGGTGTCTGTCGCTGCCGCCGGCTTCGATGAGGAGGACGTTGGTTGAGGGGTCTTGACTCAGCCGGTTGGCCAGGACGCATCCAGCTGATCCAGCCCCGACGATGATGTAATCAAACATGCCATTGAGCCTAATCAAACGCCGTGCTGGAATGGGGTATGTAGGGGGATAGGCTCAATGCACAGAGCGGGTTCTTGCTGGGTTGGATCCTTGCCTCGTTTCGGGCATCTAAGCCGAAGGGCTCAGCGAATCAGCGGCGGTTTGCTACACGCCTGTCAGTGTCACTGAGTGCCAGCCGGTCGCACCATCGGGGCGTGGGTCCGTCCGTTCTTCTGTCTGGGTGTACCCGCTCTTGTCTGTGGCTCGTACTTCAACGACCTGAGGTCCAGTTGTGAACTCCAACTTCGCGCCCCACTGGCTCCAGCTGTCGTCGCCGATGGAATCTGAAAGCCAGCCTTCTACCCATTCGCCTTCATTGACGCGGGCTTCGACCTTGGCAATCCCTGTGTGTGGTGCCCATGCAACTCCACCCACGAGTCCCGGTCCGGCTGGGATCTGGGAGCGGGAACGCGGAACGTCGATGCGCGACTCTGTCTTGATTGGACCTTCTTTTGCCCAACCTCGGGGGACCCAGTAGCCATCGAAGGCCTCCCAAGTGGTCAGTTCAATCTCTGAGATCCATTTGGTTGCGGAGACGTATCCGTAGATACCAGGAACGACGATCCTTGCGGGGAATCCGTGGGCGAAGGGAAGAGGTTCTCCATTCATGGCCACCGCAAGGATGGCGTCCCGACCGTCGAGAGCTAGTTCGGTGGGAAAGCCGCAATTCCACCCGTCCACTGAACGGCTAACGAACTGTGTTGCTCCAGCATGGACGCCAGCCTTGGCGAGAAGGTAGGAGAGTGGCACCCCTTGCCAGCGAGCGTTGCCGACAAGGCCCCCACCGACCTTGTTTGATACGCAGCTGATGGTGATGTCTCGTTCCACCATTGGAAGACTGAGGATCTCGTCATAAGACAGTTCAAACGGCCGGTCGACCATGCCACCGATCTTCAAGCGCCAAGTAGATAGGTCCACCATTGGCGTACCCAGCGCCGTATCGATCCGATAGAACTCATCATTGGGCGTATACAGCCGTGATGTGCCTTGGATATTTGCAATTGATGGGCCAATGGGTCCGGCCAGATCGGCGGCGACTGGGAGGGAAACAGAACTGCGGTCGGCGCTCGCTACGACTCTGCGGGTAGCTCGCTTGCCGAGGGCAAAAGTCGCACCAGCGAACGCGGCTGCACCGCCTGCTGAGACAAGAAATGTCCTGCGGTTGGCAGCTAGCGCAGTTGCGTCTGAACTCTTCGGGTCAATCCTACTGATGAGCCAAGCCAGGGTCGCTATGCCAGCAACCACTGAAGTAATAAGCACCGGAACCATTGACTGGATCCGGACCAAGGGGTCATTCGTTGAGGCTCCGTAAGCGAGGGCCCCGAAGATCAAGAACGGGATTGAGCCGGCGACAAAATGCTTTTTCGCCAACAGCCCAGATGAAGCTCCAAGAAGTAACACCACGACGAGCACGGACCCGACGAGGACAGCTTTGTCTGCGGTGCCGAAGGTTCGAATAGCCCAGTCTTTGAGGGCAGACGGGGTGTAATTTATGACTTGAGCACCGACCGAAAGGACGGGGCTTCGGCCACGATCGACCATGGTTGCAAGAGCTTCGGCTACGCCGAGTGAAACTCCCGATGCAATGATTCCGGACAGGGCAGAGCGCAGACGTACGTTGTTCATGGCTCACAGGATATGGACGTTAGATAACAGGATGAGAAACTCTCTGAGAGATAATGGTTGGGAACCGGTTGGCGTCTCTTGGCGTCTCATCGGCGTAATGATCCCTTTGGAGATTGTCTCATGAAGAGAATTAGTTTGATGTTTGCGCTGTTGCTGGTGATGTCGGCCTGCGGCGTTGGAGAAACCACGAGGACCACGACTGAATCTTTCACCGCGGGAGGTGTTGGTCCTGTTGGACTGTTCGCTTCCTCTCTTTCACAGTTCGACCAATGTGACGACCTGAGGGACTACTACGTAGATGCTGCGCTCGAACAGGTAGGACCGTATGGCCTCGGTGGGGGCTATGGCTACTACACAACCGACGTGGCATTCGCTGAAGATGGAGCACGGCTCAGTGACGACGGCGCTACGTCTGCCCCGCAAACTTCGCCGGCGAATCAGTCCGAGGGAGTTGCCGGCGTGGACTTCTCCACGACGAACGTTCAAGAAGAGGGCGTTGACGAACCCGATTCGGTCAAGACAGACGGAGATTACATCTACTCACTACTGCGGGGGATGTTGCAGGTTGTCGACGTACGTGATGGTTCGCCCAAGGAGATTGGGACCCTTGAGTTTGAAAACATGAGTCCATTCGGAATGCTCTTGTCGGGGGATCGCCTACTGATCTCTGGCAGTTCTTGGGGTGACGGCCGCTACTACTCGGAGGTCTATCAACTGATGGTGGTGGATGTTTCTGATCCAGCCGATCCGACGATCATCCAGACTATGGAAGTAGACGGAACTGGAGTCTCGTCTCGACTGATCGACGGCACCGTCCACATTGTGCTGCGCTCGCGGCCTGTCGGATTCAACTGGGTGCAGCCGGAAGGCTCAGGGCTTCGTGCCGAGGGAGCTGCCGAAGATGCCAACATCGAGATCATCAAGAACTCGACTTGGGAAAATTGGCTTCCCTATTACATTCTGGAAGATCACCGCACGGGCGACACGAGCAAGGGGACTTTGCTCGACTGCTCTAACGTCTACGCACCACCTGCCTACAGCGGTTTGGCAACCCTTTCGGTGCTGTCTGTCGACCTTGGCGACGGCGGGCTTGGAACCGTCGCAGCCAGTGGCGTCGTGGCTGAGGGCGAAGTTGTCTATGCCTCGTCCGACAACCTCTATGTGGCAACCCAACGATGGATGGACTTTGGTCGAATCACATCAGGAGAAGATGAGTTCGACAACGAGTTCAGGACGCAGATCCACAAATTTGAGTTTCGTGACACCGTTGCTCAGTACGTTGCTTCAGGTGACGTGACTGGCTTCATCAATGGACAGTGGGCAATGAGTGAACACGAGGGAGACCTTCGGGTCGTGTCGACCAACTCGTTTGGCGGCTGGTGGTCCGGTGACTCCGTGAGCCAGGTCACGGTGCTGCGTCCTACGGCTGGAGAACTCAAAGAGATTGGCCAAGTTGGTGGACTTGGAAAGACGGAACAGGTTCAGTCAGTTCGTTTCATTGGTGACATGGGATATGTGGTCACCTTCCGCCAGACCGACCCGCTCTACGTGATCGACCTGAGTGAGCCAACCAACCCGACGGTAGCTGGTGAGCTCAAGATCCTCGGCTACTCAGCCTATCTGCACCCTCTTGGTGACGGACTGTTACTGGGCATTGGGCAAGACGCGACAGAGTCGGGCCGAGTAACAGGAACTCAGGTTTCGCTGTTTGACGTGTCTGACCCTGCGAACCCGTCCAAGATTGATGGGATCACCGTCGATGATGCGCATTCTCAGGCGGAATGGGATCATCACGCGTTCTTGTACTGGAACCCATCGGATCTGATGCTCGCTCCGTTCTCCTCCTGGTCATGGGATGAAGACAACGAGAAGGAGACCTTCGACACGGGCGTCCTCGCAGTGAAACGTGATGGTGACTCACTCAGCCTCGAGGCAACGCTCCGTAACGGCCTGAAAGGCCCATACACCTGGGACCGCTCGAACGAAGGCGATGACACTGAATACATCAATCCGTGGCAGTCGACTGTGCAGCGGACGGTGATTGTTAATGGAATCATCTACACCCTGGGTCATGGGGGCATTGGCGTCCACGAACTCGACACCTTGGAGACGGTTGAATACGTTCAGTGGGATGGTGTCAACAACGGTTGATAATTTGGGCCGCAACTCGAGAGAAGGGGCTTGGTGTGACCACGAGCGCCTTCTCCTCATTTCACCAAGCAATACTGATGGCGGCCGCCTACTGTGGTTCAAATTGTCCGGGGTAACTCGGGAGCCATTTGAGGAGCGAACATGAGCGACTACACCAAGGTTTTATTGACCGAGAACGAGATGCCGACTCAGTGGTACAACATCGTGCCTGACCTTCCAGAACCACCCCCTCCCGCCCTGCATCCAGGCACACATGAGCCTGCCGGGCCAGACGACTTTGCGCCACTCTTCCCGATGGCCCTTATCATGCAAGAGGTTTCACAGGATCGGTACATTGATATCCCGGGCGCCGTCCTCGATGTACTCAAGCTTTGGCGTCCAAGCCCCCTATTCCGGGCTCGGCGTCTTGAAAAACTACTCGACACTCCAGCCAAGATCTTCTACAAGTACGAAGGTGTGAGTCCTACGGGGTCACACAAGCCGAACACAGCGGTGCCCCAAGCGTATTACAACGCTATGGAGGGAGTCACGAAGCTCACCACAGAGACAGGCGCAGGTCAGTGGGGAAGCTCGATGGCTTTTGCTGCTGCCCAGTTTGGCTTGGACTGCGAGGTGTGGCAGGTAGCTGCGAGCTATCGCCAGAAGCCCTATCGAAAACTCATGATGGAGACATGGGGCGCAACGGTGCATTCCAGTCCGTCGGAAGTGACCGAATTTGGCCGATCCCTCTTGGCCGAAAATCCAGATCATCCGGGGAGCCTAGGAATAGCGATCTCTGAAGCGGTCATGATGGCCGCCCCAGACCCGGCCGTTCGATACTCACTTGGTAGCGTGCTGAACCACGTCTTAATGCATCAAACCATCATTGGCGAAGAGGCT
>CAXMSI010000116.1:0-5251 GCA_964196085.1 uncultured Acidimicrobiia bacterium
CCTTTCCGTCGATCAGTTGTCCAAAAGCCAACTTGGAACTCACTGAGTCATCTCCGACAGACCATCTGCCTGGGCGTTGAGCGAGTTCCGCAGGGGATGGCAGTTGGATGGACCCTTCAAAGCCGTCTCCTACAATCGCGAACAATCGCACCTGGAAGTCCCCAGACTCCCTGTCAACCCGGCACAACGCCGACACAGGCAACTCCGAAGTGCCCGGACGACCACAGTAGATCGCCTCATCTGTCACGATGAGCCAGGTTGGGGGCACATCTGGCATTGGGTACGCAGCGAGAACCTCGTTGCCGTCCGAAGACATCAGCAACAATTCGCCGTAGCTGTCGGCGCACACGAAATCGATGCCGTAGACCCCTTGGTCGTTGCCAACAATGCAGTCGTTGCCCCCAGCACTTGGGTTCATTCTGCCGAGCGTCCAGAACCCTTCATCTGTCTGTGTCCCGGGAGTTTCTCCCCACTCACCGATTCGCTCGACCATCGAAAGGACAGCAACGGCCGGCACCACGCCGTCACGGACAGCCGCATCAGGCTCCTGGGAAGCGCCGTCGGGCCTGGGCTCGAAAGGAACTGTCTCATCAGGTTCTTCGGCAATCAGAGTGGTAGAAGTCGTCGATACCACTCCAGCAACATCCGAACGGTCGCCGAAGCTGAGAGGATAAAGAAAGCCGAGAAGCGCTACCAACAAGGGCACCGCAATGACTAGACCAAACACAGGGACCCACCTGTCCTTCGTCTTCAAGCCCTTGATTTGATAGAGCCGTTCGTTGGTGGCGCTACGGGATGAATCCGACGCGAGCCGATTGTACGCGTCTCGGAGTTTCTGATCGTCGTTCATCGCAGGTCTCCTAATGAGGTGGCGAGTGTGGTTCGGGCTTTGTGCAGGTGAACACGCGCAGTTGACTCAGCGCATCCCAGAGCCTCAGAGATTTCCCGAGTCGAAAGGTCATCTAGGTAGAAAAGTGAGATGGCAGCCCTCTGCTTCTTTGGAAGCTTCGAGACCGCCTTCCACACCACGTCGTCTGGCTCAGGCGGCGGGCCAAGCGTTATCTCGGGCCCCAGCCTCATTCTGGCTTTGGCCTCAGCGACGACCCGCTTGCGCGTATTCATGGCCAAGTTGATCGTCACTCTTCTCACCCACGCACCAGGCTTGTCGTACTCAGATATCTCGTCCCACTTGTCATGAGCCTTCAAGAAGGCATCCTGGGCGATATCTTCAGCAGCGATTCTGCTTCCGCTCACAGCAGCAGCCAGAGCGACCATCGAAGGAAACTCTCGCCGAAAGAACTGATCAAACGTGATTGTCATCAAAGCCTGCATACCTCACACACAAACCAGCGTGCACAATTGTTTACCTTAAGGGCGATTCTGTGAAAAATCTTCTCTGGTCCGTGGGGTCAGTGTCGAAGTCACGACACCAGAGAGGCACGGCCACACGCCAACATCGCTACGCTGCGCCAATCGAGCCCGCCTGAATCTCCCTTCGATATTGAACCTGACGCCTGCGATCCCCTCTGGGGGCTTCCGAGGAGCGACCGCTGGTAACCATTTCGGCAAGATATCGCGACCTAGTGGTGAATCGAATTCTCCATCGGCTCTGTCACAAGCCTCGGCTACGATCACCCCCGTGGAATACCAAGCGCTGTATCGCAAGTACCGGCCCCAAACTTTCAAAGAGGTAGTGGGCCAGGATCACGTCACTTCGACGCTCGAACGCGAAGTTGCTGAGCAAAAGGTTGCGCACGCCTATTTGTTCACTGGGCCGAGAGGAACAGGTAAAACCACTACGGCCCGGATCTTGGCCAAGGTTCTTAACTGCCCCAACAAGACCGACGATGGCCAGCCATGTGACGAGTGTGACTCTTGTAACTCGGTCACGGCAGGGAGTTCTTTCGACGTCATCGAGATGGACGCTGCTTCCAACAACTCAGTAGAAGACATACGCGACCTAAACGTGTCGGTCACCACAGTGGCTTCTGTCGGCGGCGGAAGGCGTGTGTTCATCCTTGATGAGGCACACATGCTCTCCAAAGCCGCTGCCAACGCCCTTCTTAAAACCCTTGAAGAACCCCCATCACATGTGCACTTCGTGTTGGCAACCACCGAGCCCTACAAGCTTCTTGACACAATCCGGAGTCGAACCCAGCGATTCGATTTTCACCCCGTGGCGCTTGAAACCTTGGTGACACACCTCCAGGACATCTCGGGCCGAGAAGGGTACGACGCCGACGAGGCAGGATTGACAGCCGTCGCCCGCCATGCCAGCGGCTCCGTACGAGACTCGCTGAGCTTGCTTGAACAAGTGGCCGCCCTCGGAGCCGGCACAGTCAACACCAACGGAGTTCGAGAAGCCCTCGGACTTGCCTCCGAAGAGATCTTTCCACTTATTGCGACCGCCGTTCGCGACAACGACGCTGGGTCCGTGCTCAAGATCGTTTCTGACCTAGAACGAGATGGAGTAGACCTACGCCGCTTCCTATCTGAAGCTATCGCATTTTTCCGGGGCGTATTTCTTGCCACCTACACCCAGAACCTCGAAGAGATCGTCGACGAGACGCCCTCCGTCATCTCGGTCTGGCGCCAAGTCTCGTCAGAGATCCCATCCACCACGGTCCTTAGGGTCATAGATTTGCTCACCGACGGTCTCGTTAAAGTTCGGGAAGGCAGAGAGGAGCGCCTCATGGTTGAACTCACCCTGCTACGGGCCGTAAGGCCTGAGCTGTCAGAAGACACAGCTTCGCTGCGCGACCGAGTCGCTCGCCTCGAAAAGGGTATCTCAACAGCTCCGGCTGCACCCATTTCAGCTCCACCCGTCCCGACCCCAGAGGTCGAAACACACACCCCACATCCGTTCACAAGAACACCTCCAACCCAGACGACGCCTCCTACCGAACGGCCTCGACACCCATCAGAGACAGACAGCCCTCGATTGCAATCAGTGCCTACTCAACAACAACCGGCCACTCCAACGTCAGTGGAATCGTCTTCGATAGGTATTGACGACCTGCAGCGAGTCTGGCCCCAACTGTTTGCAAGCGTCATCGAGGAAATGGGACCACGACGTCAAGCGCTTTTCCGCGAGACCTCACCAGGAAGCGTCAAAGATGGAGTCGTCAAGCTCTTCATCCCTGGCCACCAAACCTTTCACATCAACCAACTCCAAGCTGACACCACGGTCAAGAACCTCATCAAAGAATCACTGAGCCGTTTACTCGGCGCCAACTTTGAAGTGGAGTTCGGCCCCCATGACTCACCCCCAAGTCTCGAAGCGGTAGTAGACATCGACGAGAACCTATTCGACCAAGCCATCCACGACGACGCTGAGCCGGCAATGAGTCCCGAGGACATGCTCGCAGCCGAATTTGGTGCTGTGTTCGTTGAAGAGGTCACCGACGACGACACCTAACCCTCGGGTTCTGGTGGAACGCCGCTACGATTCTTTCGATGTTTGAAGGACCTGTACAACGCGTCATTGATGAGCTGGCCCGCCTCCCTGGAGTTGGCCGAAAGTCAGCGCAACGCCTTGCTTTTCACCTGCTCAACACCGAAGAGGCAGATGCCCGGCGACTAGCAACTGCCATCGTGGAGTTGCGCGAGCTCGTACGACTCTGCAACCGATGCTTCAACGTAACTGCCGACGAAGAGTGCAGCATCTGCCGCGACGTCCGAAGGACTGAAGGCGTGTTGTGCGTCGTTGAGCGGGCCCAAGACATCGTGGTGATTGAGAAGACTGGCGAGTACCGCGGCCGATACCACGTACTTGGTGGGCACCTCTCCCCAATCGACGGCATCGGCCCCGCTCAGCTCAAGATCGCCGAACTGCAACAACGAACTGTCACCGAAAACATCTCCGAGGTAATCATTGCTACTAATCCCACCATCGAGGGTGACACGACTGCCATGTGGATCGCTCGGGAAGCAAAAGGCAGCAATATCAAGATCACCCGACTTGCCTCGGGACTTCCTGTGGGTGGAGACCTCGACTACGCCGACGAGATAACCCTCGGCCGAGCTTTGGCGGGCCGTATGGAGATCCCAACCGGTTGATGTGATGCGAGTATTCCTGATCTCGCCGTATCACTCTGGGTCCCACAAGGCATGGGCAGACGGATATGTTGCCTCCACCAAGCACGAAGTGCACATTGTTTCAATGGAGGGTCGTTTCTGGAAGTGGCGGATGGCTGGAGGGGCAGTGACCCTGTCCAACATGGTGGAGCAGCTTGTCTCAGACGTGGGACAACCCGATGTGATCCTTGCCAACGACATGATGGAGCTCGATTCGTTCCTCGGGCTGAGCAGACGATTTCTGAACGACCCCAAAGTCGTGCTCTATATGCACGAAAACCAACTCACCTACCCAGTCTCCTCGAAAGCAAAATCCGACCTGTCGTACGGGTTCAGAAACTGGAAGTCAATGCTGGTCGCAGACGAGATCTGGTTCAACTCTGAGTTTCATCGCCACGAAGTGACAACAGCCCTGCCCAAGTTGCTCAACAGCTTCCCCGATCACAAACACATGGGGCTCATAGAAGACACGCTGAACCGCTCAAAGGTGATGCACATTGGAGTGACTCTTGTTGCGGGGGCAGAAAAAACCGACCCGCCGCTCATAGTCTGGAACCATCGGTGGGAGTATGACAAGAATCCCCAGGCCTTACTAGCTGCCCTCAACTCCGTGCGAGATCTGCCCTGGAGATTGGCTCTTTGCGGGGCGAACTTCAAAAATCCTCCCAGCGATTTCGTAAGGGACCAAGAGCAGTTCGGGAACCGCGTTATTCAATACGGTTACTGCGATCGCAAGGAGTACCTAGAGCTCTTGGCTGCCGCTTCGATTTCGCTCTCAACTTCAAACCACGAGTTCTTTGGCATAAGTGTGGTGGAAGCAATCTCAGCCGGTGCCGCACCGTTGCTACCGACCCGCTTGTCATACCCAGAACTCATTCCTGACGAGTTCCATGACGTGGTGTTATACGGCGACGATGACGGGTTGGCTCCAAGATTGCGCGCCTACCTGTCAAACCCCGAGAAGATCCAGGACACCGTGGCGGGCCTTGCAGAATCCGTGCAAACCTACGGGTGGGATACCATCGCCCCACGCTACGACGAAGCCCTCTCCCACTTGGTGCACTCATGACAGCAGTCCAACTAACCGACGAAGTCCAAACCGCCCTCTCCGAGGGTCGTGGCGTTGTGGCTCTTGAGAGCACCATCTTTTCAACCCTTGGCTTGCCGTCTCCCG
>CAXMSI010000116.1:5261-5586 GCA_964196085.1 uncultured Acidimicrobiia bacterium
CTCCATCGCAGCTATTCGCGAATTTGGATCAGTGCCCGCAGTCACAGCCGTGATTGATGGAGTGCCTCGAATGGGCCTCACGGTATCCGAGCACCCACGCATTCTCGGCGAAGCCCGCAAGACGTCGGAGCGCGAGCTTGGGTTGGCAGTTGGACAGCAATGGTCCGTTGGTGCCACCACCGTCTCGGCCTCAGTTGCCCTCTGCGCTGCGGCAGGCGTCTCGGTGTTTTCAACAGGCGGCATTGGCGGTGTCCACCGAGGCTCTGAAGTGACAGGAGATGCCAGCGCCGATCTTGGTGCTATCGCCAAACACCCCGTCCTCACC
>CAXMSI010000117.1:0-5536 GCA_964196085.1 uncultured Acidimicrobiia bacterium
CGCCCATAACGGCTGCGAGTTCAGGCAGTTATTGCAACACTTGGCGAGTTTCTCTGATGGTGTCATGCCGGTTATGGGCGGGCAAGCCAGTGATCGTTCAGGTTTGAGGCGGTGGGAGAGCATCTCTCTTCCGCCAGAAGAGGTAGCCAGTAAATGCAGCAACCAGAGACATCATCAATCCGAATTCGCCCGAGATGTAGTTCGTGATATTCGAGGTCGTCTCAGTCAGATTCTCAAAGGCTCCTTGGTTGTACGAGTTCAACGCCGCATGAAAGAAGACCGCAGTCCAGACACTTCCGGACTTCAAGCGAAGCCACGCCATGATGGTGCTTAATCCGATCCCGCCTACCGTTGCCGTGATCAACAGATATACGGTATTCACACTCAACTCGTCGGCTTCCAACCCGATCACCAGAGGATAGTGATACACCGACCAGATCAGACCGCTGATCAAAGCGGTCCTTGTGAAGTTGGCGTGTTTGTAAAGCTCAGGGACAAGGAACCCACGCCAACCCAATTCCTCCCCGAACGCAAAGAACCCGGGTAGCAGAAGCCCGACCGTGCCGCTCACCAACAGGAGGATCAGCATCGCGATATAGGGAGACGTCACTTCGAAACCAAAAGTTTCGGAGATTCCACTCCGTAGTTCGGTGATGTAGGAGCTGTCATAGAAACCCCCAACTGTCAGCCAGACCAGGCCGAAACCAACCAAGCCGAGCACCAGAGGAAGTAACACAGATGCAACCTGATAGCGGGTCTTACCCCACCCCCATCCAAGACCACGCAGATTTCGCTGGCAGATCAGCTTTGTGACAAGCGCTGAGATCGCGGGTGAGAACTGCAATAGAGCAAACCCGCCCGTACGGTCGCCTTCGTTGCCCGCGGTGAAAATCAGAGCGTAAGAAAAGGCGGCCAACACCACCACCAAGCCGAGGAACACAATCAGCGGCCTGTAGCTTGGTTTGGGTTCACCCACGAGTAGCGGCCCCCTCCATAGTCACAGACGCCAAGCAGTAGAGCGGAACCTAGCCGCCAATCGGGAGGCAACGCTGCGCATATCGGCACATGTGCACCAGGTCTACGCGCCACACCCAGCCGGATATGGGCGAATTCACTTGCCCCTCGTGGTGAGGAGACCGTCGGCGAGGGATCGGGTAACGGCAGCTCTTGTATGTGGACGTCGAGTCGTGGCGAGAGCTGACGCGACGATCGTTTGTAGTGGAGCCAAGCCTTCGAGTCGGTGACGTAGTACGTTGCGGTGAGAACCGATAGGAGACCGAGAACTATATCTGTTGATCGTTCCACGATGCCTTCCAATGTCCGACGTTGGCTCGACCGTTGCGTCTCTGAACATGCGCCGGTGCCCGAACGAGTCCTCAACACCCAGAAAGGGGAGATTGACGTCCGTGGCAAGTTGATGGCGTTCACGGCCAAGACCGTCTACGACAGACAACCCTTCGCTTTTCGATGGACGGCAAATATTCGAATCATGCCTGGCGTGTGGGCCGTTGCCGAGGACGGACATGATGGCAAGACGGGATGGGGTGGAGCAAAATTGTGGGGCGTCGTCCCTATGGGCGGGCGGAAAGGACCAGAAGTGTTCGCTATGCAGTTCGTGCGCAGCCTTGCCGAGTTGCCGTGGGCGCCACAGATTGTGCTGGGTCTGCCGGACCTGACCTGGAGCGACACTAGCGATACCACATTCGAAGTACGTTCAGGCGCTGAAGGTCAGCAGTTTGCGGTGACGTTCGAGCTTGACGATGAAGGGCAGGTCATCCGGGCAAGCAGCACTAGGCCCTACGACATCCCGGGCGGGTTTGTAGAGGCGCCGTGGCGGTGTGAGTTCTCCAATTACCGCAGTTACGAAGGTGTTCATGTTCCAGGCTCGGCTATAGCAACCTATGAGAAATTGGACGGCGATTGGACCTACTGGAGCGGCGAGACCGCCTTGATGAAGGACACCAGCACGCGTACACAACGGCACATAGGCGCTCCCTGGAAGCCGCACATATTGTCGGCTATGGGGCGGACTGGCGTCTAACGAGCCTATCTTGGTCTTCGCCGCTCCCACTCAGCGGCTCCGCCGATCGAAGGGGCAATAGAAGTATGGATGCTCGAGATACCGCGGCGAGCTTTGCCGTCAGTCTTGACGGTTACATTGCCCAGGCGGACGAGTTCGTAGGCAGTGGTGACTGTGGCTAAGTCTTCGGCCAACCAATTCACATACGAGTCGGCTTGTGAGCTGGCATCGAGGATTGCTCAAAGAGATGTTTCGCCGGTCGATGTGGTTGAAGCGACGATCCGTCGCATCGACGAGCGGAACCCGAGCCTCAACGCGGTTGTCTATAGAGGCTTCAGTGATGCTCGCGAGGCTGCACTCAGGGCCGAGGAGATGATTGTTCGTGGTCGCTCGCTGGGTCCGCTCCACGGAGTGCCGGTGATCATGAAGGACCTGTTCGACTTCAAGCCTGGTTGGCCAGCCACCTTTGGGGGGATACCAGCGATGGCGGACCACTCGGTGGATGCACTCTGTATGTGGGCGGAGCGTATGGAAGCCGCCGGAGCGATCATCGTTGGCAAAGGAAACAGCCCAGCAATGGGTTTCCGAGGCACGACGGACAACTACTTGTTCGGAGCATCGAACAATCCGTTCGATACAAGCCTGAACACCGGAGGGTCGTCGGGTGGGTCAGCTGCATCTGTGGCTGATGGTCTCGTTTCGATTGCTGAGGGGACGGATGGGGGAGGCTCAATTCGTATACCGGCTGCATGGTGTGGCGTGTATGGATTCCAGCCATCAGCGGGACGGGTGCCCACGGTCGTAAGGCCGAATGCCTTCTCTGGTGTATCTCCGTTCCTCTACGAAGGAACGCTTACGCGATCGGTGGCCGACGCTGCATTGGCGATGAGCGCCCTTGCTGGATACCACCCAGGTGACCCATTCTGTCTGCGTGACGAAGTTGACTTCGTGGCGAGCCCCCACCGTTCAATAGACGGGTGGAAGATCGCCTACTCCCCCGATCTCGGAGTGTTCCCGGTTCAGCCCGAGATTGCTGGCGTCGTTGAAGAAGCCGTGAAAGCGTTTGAGGACGCTGGCGCCACGGTGGTTGAGGTAGATCTCGATCTCGATCTCGAACCAAGGGACCTCGCCGACGTTTGGTCTCGGTTGATCATGCCGCTCAGTCTCGACGCCTTCGCTCATCTCAAGCGTGACGGTCTGGACATTCTCGGCGAGCACAGCCAGGATCTTCCACCGGAGTTCCTCCGTTGGGTCGATCATGTCAACGGCATGTCAGCGATGGACTACTTCGACGACAATTCAACACGCTCCCAAGTCTTCGATGCGATCCAAGACGTGTTGAGCGACCATGAGGTCATCGTATCGCCCACGCTTGCCTGCATGCCGGTCCGAAATGAAGACACGGGCGAGACCCGCGGACCAACAAGTATCAACGGGGTCGAAGTCGATCCTCTGATCGGGTGGTGCATGACCTTCTTCACGAACTTCACCGGCCATCCAGCAGCTTCAGCACCAGCGGGACTGTTCAACGGAGTGCCAGTAGGGATGCAGATCATCGGGCGGCGAGGAGCCGACAGCGACGTGATCGCAGCCAGCTCTGCCTTCGAGAAGGCACGACCATGGAGCCACATCTACTCGATTCCAGCGGGCCGAGACCTCGGCGCATGACTCCACACACATCAGCTGCCGTCGAGACGTCGTCATGCTACGCCCTCGCTCGGCCCTAGCTAGACACGTGAAGCCACACATAACGGCACATATGGTCGATGCCTTGGCCATCAGTGGAGAGGGGATCGTCGGAGTACTTATCCGGCCCGGCTTCGGACTCGCCTGAAGAGGAGATCCTCCAGCAAGATGGCGACACGACCTGCAAGACCGGTGACGATCGCCAGCACAGCGACCACGGGCACAGTCAGTACAAACGGGTTCAACACAATGCCGGTGGTGCCAGCTGCAGTTTCTTGGATCTGACTCATCACACCTTGCAGGTCGAACATCTGGATCTCCCTCGGTCCCATGCCTCTTTGACGTACTCATCGTCTCTCGGCAGTCACAGACACGCATCGGGAGGTACTCCCCAAGTTGCAGCGATCTTCTCCCCATATCGAAACCCGAGGCAGGCTTCGCCTGCATTGCCTTTGTACGAGTTTCCTCCCTACCGCCCATATCGGCGGATGCGCATTTCGGGTCAGGCGTCTATCGGGCCAAGCTCGTTTGCTTGGAGCTTGAACATCGGAGCCCAATGTGAAACGATGCGCTCGTGACTGAGAATCTGACCACCAATGGTGTGGCAATGATGCTCGTCGGCGGAGTGATGGTGGCATTCGCTATCGTCGTGATACTTCTCACGGACAATTCCGCGCCGTCTGCGTTAGCCATCATCGGACTGGTTTCCCTAGGTGTCGGGGCTCGAAAGCGCCGCACATAACGGCACATATGTACTGCGGGCAGTTGCAATTATGGGAACCCGGGGCGTTGGTGTCGGCGTCTCATGTTCGAGCAACGGCTCGCGAGTTGGAGGGAGAGGTCGATGTTTCGCATGAGCACCCGGTGGATCGCTGTGGTTTCTGTGGCGATGATTGCCTCATCATGCGCGGTGAGCGAGGAACGTTCGGGTCCCGGTGCCGATGGCATCCCCGAAGTTCTTGTGGCATGTGCGGAGGATCAACCGGATTGTCAGGACACGCTCATAACAAGCGACCTGCCCACGGGCGGAAACGATCCACTTGCACCAACAACGGAGCCTGCCGATGGGTCGGCATCCAACGGCATGATCGTCGACGACGGGCTTTCAGTATCAGAAGCGATTGCATATGAGGGAACGCAATCCGTCGCGGTTCACGGATACGTAGTTCGGACATCCAATGCAGCACAGCTGTGCGAGGCTCTTGCCGAGTCATATCCGCCCCAGTGCAGCGGTGCGAGTTTGACGCTTGTCAATCCCGACGCGACCAACGACCTACCATTGGTCGAAGATGGCAGCGTACAGTGGTCACTGGACATCGTCACCCTGATTGGCACAGTGACAGGAACCGAACTCACCATCGACCCCACCTCGACCTAGCCACCCACATCGGCACATATGCGCTCCGTGTGAGCCGCACACAATGCTGGATCCGGGTGGTTCGTGTGTGTAGGGTTCGTATGCTTTGGATGCATTCCTTTCAGGTGTTCTTGCGGGCTACGGCATAGCAATCCCTGTCGGCGCGATTGCTCTCCTCATCATCCAAGTCGGTATCAAGTGCGGCTTCCGCTGCGCCTTCATGGCCGGAGCAGGCGCAGCAACAGCCGACCTCATCTATGCGGGTCTAGCGGTAGTTGGGGGAGCAGCGTTGGCTCAGGTCATCGACTCGGCCGGGGACGCTTTTCGGATAGCTAGCGGAATTGTGCTCATGGCCATTGCAGTCGTCGGTCTTCGGAAGGCCAACAGACCGGTCGAGCCGGTGGACGTTGCCATGCCGAACCGCTCTGAGCTCACCAGGACGTACGCCAGATTCCTCGGTCTCACCGTCATCA
>CAXMSI010000118.1:0-5475 GCA_964196085.1 uncultured Acidimicrobiia bacterium
GTTCTCATTGTTGGCGCAGGCGGTTTGGGATCCCCGGCCGCGCTCTACCTTGCAGCTGCGGGAGTCGGACGCATCGGTTTGTGCGACTTTGATGTTGTAGAGCGATCAAACCTTCAGCGACAAATTCTTCATGACGATCGAAGCGTAGGCACCCCGAAGAGCGACTCGGGAGCGAACCGACTGGGTCAGCTCAACCCTGATATTGAAGTGACTTCGATCAATGAAAGACTCACTGCTGCCAACGCTAAAGAACTGTTGTCCGGGTTCGATGTTGTGGTTGACGGCACAGATTCCTTCGAAGTCCGCTACCTGATCAACGACACAGCTCAGGCACTGGGAATTCCAGTCGTGCACGGCTCCATTCTTCGGTTCGAGGGACAGGTCACGGTCTTCCCGCCGGGAGGGCCTTCCTACCGGTGTCTATTTCCTAATGCTCCACCAGCCGAGTTCTCCCCGAACTGCGCCACAGCCGGGGTGCTTGGCGTCCTCCCTGGGATCGTAGGGTCTATGCAAGCAACCGAGGCCATCAAGCTGATTGTTGGGCTACCAACCCTGACCGGCCGACTCGCCCTGTATGACGCCCTTGCTCAGACCATCGATCAGCTCAGCGTGCAGAAGCAGGACGGGTGCCCGGCTTGCGGCTAACGAGATCCAACGCCGCGTAGCACTATGCGGCTACTGCGAACTATCACCTGAAGATCCATTAGTGGAGACATATGCTTCACGTAGAAGAGATCGTAGGTGAGTTTCTCGAAGGTCTCATCTTCCCCGTTTGCGTAGCCAGTGTTGATCTGGGCCCATCCAGTTGCACCTGGCCGCACCACGTGACGCTGATGATAAAAGGGGAACACCTGATTGAATTCTTCAACGAATGGTACCTGCTCTGGGCGGGGCCCAACAAGGCTCAGATCTCCTATGAGAACATTCCAAAGCTGGGGAATCTCATCAAGGCGGTACTTACGAAGAAACCCGCCTCCCGAGTAAATCCTAAGGTCGTCATCCGAAGCAAACTTGGGCCCCGCGTCTTCGGCTCCAACCACCATGGTTCGCAGCTTCAGAATCGTGAAAGGGTCCCCATTGAGACCCACTCGTTGTTGTCTAAAGAAGATCGGACCCTTCGACCGGATAGCCACCAGCGCCATTCCCAACAGCAACACGGGGATCCACAGGATTGCTGTGGAGATGACCATTGCGAGATCGAACCCCCGTTTTCCCGCGAGCCAAGGCCTCACCCGTTGGAACGGAGCCTCCAGCTCCCACCCCTCAGCTAGATGCACGACCGGAATCCGGCCAGTGTGCTCTTCATATACCGAGGAAAAGGCCCGAACGCGCCGGCCGGCAAGAACAGCAGAGGAAACGTATTGCGCCATGCGGTCACCCATCGTGCCCTTGAAATCGACAACGACGACCTGCCCTGGCTCTGGCGCGGGGAGTGGACCCGAGGTGTGAGGCCCCACCACAATCACCTCGCCGACGTTCGCTGCGTCTCGCAGGTCATCGATCAAATCTTCATCGGTTGAGATAACCAGAAGCCGCTCTTCCCAAGGCCGGCGACCCTTGTAGCTGCGGTAGAGGATTGCCAACAACAGCCAGAAGATCCCAACAAAAAGCAGAAAACTCCTTGACCAGTAGATGTCGCGAACAAAGACAATCCCGGTCATAGCGCCAAGCATCCCCGACAGGACAACAAGAGCGCCGCGGACGTGGCTTGGGCGAGGGGCGGCTCCAACCCAGTATGAGGCACCAATCCGACCAGCCACGGCGCCAAATAGGAGCGAGAGGAGTAGCGGGGTCAGTGCTCCCTCAGTCGGTCCCGCAGCCCAGAACCTCGGAGTACCAAAAACTGTGATCGAAGCCAGGACCCAAGCGGCCATCAAAGCCACCGCGTCTGCAACGGCCATTTGAATCAAGAAGCGGCGGCGCATTGCAAACCCCTCTCGGTCAGACCACAGCGATTGAGCAAGTGTACTCACGCAGCAGAAAATGCATCGCTAAGGGGCGACCTACACTGCTCCTATGGCTCCTGATCTCCCTTCAATCAGCGTTGTAATTCCTGTCCGTAACGAAGCCGACAGTATCGGGGCAACACTGAATGCCGTTCTCGAGATGGATTACACGGGGCCGCTTGACGTCGTCGTCGCCGACGGAATGAGCACCGACTCCACCCGCGAAGTGGTCGAGGGCTTTGGCGAGCGTGTGAGGTTGGTCGACAACGCTGCTCAGACAACGCCTTCGGGATTGAACCGTGCTATTGAAGCAAGCACCGGCGACATCATCCTGAGGTGCGATGCACACTCAATCCTGCCTCGGGACTACGCGGCAACGGCTGTTCGGCTCATCCAAGACACTGGAGCAGGCAACGTAGGCGGAATTCAGATGGCGGTCGGCTCGACGCCCATTCAATCAGCGATTGCCTTCGCCATGACCTCAAGAGCAGGCACCGGAGATGCTCATTTCCACAGAGGAGGGCCTGCCGGGCCTAGCGACACTGTGTATCTGGGAGTCTTTCAGCGCTCAGCTCTAGAACAGGTAGGCCTTTTCGACGAAAGCCTTATCAGAAACCAAGACTACGAACTGAACCACCGCCTCCGCGAAGCTGGGGGGATCGTGTACTTCTCCCCCGAGCTGGCTGTTGAGTATCAACCGAGAGCATCGATTGGAAGGCTGGTGAGCCAGTATTTCCAGTACGGGCAATGGAAGCGGCACGTGCTTTCTCTCCATCGAGGTTCACTCCGCCTCCGCCAGCTAGCGCCTCCAGTGTTGCTCGTTTGCTTAATGGTGTCTGTCGTGGCCCTGTTTGCAGGACAAAGATGGGGATGGGCCCTTCCCGTCGCATACGCGGTTTCGCTGCTTGGGGTGGGAGCCATCTGGGCAATCAAAGAACGAGTAGCAACAGCCATCGTCCTCATGCCAGTTGCTCTAGCAGCCATGCATCTGTCATGGGGTGCGGGGTTTCTCAGGAGCATCAAGCCCAAAAGGGCCGACCAACGCGAATAGTCTCTGTCCTGAGACCCCCACACGATCGGTAATGACATATCAAAGGGGGCTCACGCGAACCGACACAGAGACCGGCAATCGGGCTGACGAGCCCTTGGCATTCACAATCAGCGGACTCCAACAGCGCTCTCAGCGGCGTGGTAGCTAGACCGAACTAGCGGACCAGACTCAACCTTGTGAATACCCAGCGATTCGCCGAACACTCGGTACTCATCAAACTCGTCAGGATGCACATAACGGTCAATCCGTTGGTGGCGGACTGTAGGTCGCAAATATTGCCCAATCGTGACGATCTCAACGCCCACGGCGTTGAGATCGGCCAGTGCGCCCAAGACTTCGTCCTTGCGCTCTCCGAGCCCCACAATGAGACCCGACTTGACTGCAGAAGCTGGACGCATCCACTTTCCGCGAGCCAGCAAGGCCAACGACCGCCCGTAATTGGCTCGCGTTCTGACATCTCTTTGAAGCCGGAGCACTGTCTCGGTGTTGTGGTTAAGGACCTCGGGTTCGGCATCCATCAAGACTTGTAGATGCTCCTTGTTTCCCTGGAAGTCTGGGATCAATACCTCAACGTCGGTTTCGGGGTTCCTCTCATGAACCCGACGAATCGTTTCAGCGAACGCAGCCGACCCGCCATCAGCAAGATCGTCTCGATCGACTGAGGTAATCACAGCGTGATTGAGGCTCATTGCCGAGATGGCTTCAGCAACACGAGCTGGCTCTCCAGGGTCGAGCGGCAACGGCTTGCCGGTGCCTACATCGCAGAAACTGCATGCTCTCGTGCACACATCTCCAAAGATCATCACCGTCGCGGTGCCACTCTGCCAGCACTCATAAATGTTTGGGCAGCCAGCTTCCTGACATACGGTGTTGAGGTCGAGCTTGTCCATGAGATTTTTCATGGCTACATATTCTCCGTCGAGCCTTGCCCTGACACGCATCCAATCGGGTCGATCCGGTTCGCCCGGCAGGCGCCCCTTGAACGTGATGTTGCTACTGGATTTTGGTTCCGGAGAAAACTTGGCAGATGCAATGAGCTGATCAATACCGAATTCGTCACGCTGCCGGCCGGTGCCCCGGGTGAAAGCGCCAAGCTGCACTTCGGTGTCCCCGTACCCAAAGATCTGGGCCCACTGTTCACCGATGACTTCAGCGAGTTCCTCGATGACTACAGGTCGGCCAAGTAGCTCACTCAGCGACGTCACTGATCGGTCGGTGATTCCGCAGGGATTCATGTGACCAAACCACGCCATGTCAGTACTGACGTTGACCGCAAAGCCATGCATTGTGACGCCGTCCGAAACGCGAACTCCAATGGCAGCAACTTTGCCCTTTTCGGTCCAAACCCCGGTGTACCCGGCTTCGGCCCATGCTTCGACCCCCAGTTGATCAAGCGCACTGATGATGATTTCTTCTACGGCACGGACGTACGGGACCACTCGCTTGGAATCGTCGAGCGCGGCAATTCCGTACCCGACCAGCTGCCCCGGCCCGTGGAAAGTTACGTCTCCACCCCGATCGACATGGAACACCTCAGCCCCGCGCTCCACTAGAGCAGCTTCGGAGAGGAGCAGGTTGGACCCATCGGCGTTGCGGCCGACTGTATAGGTTGGTGGGTGCTCGAGCAACAGGAGGTAGTCGTCGGAGGATCGGCCAGTCGAACGGCCCTCATGAAATGCTCGTTGCAGATCCCAAGCTTCTTCGTACGGCAGCCGCCCGAGCCAACGAGTCCGCAGCTGAGAGGCCGGCCCCATTCTCACAGGAGTTCTTGCTCCCAGGCCCACGTCTCAAGGTTGTCACGCACTCGAGCCAGGAACTGCCCAGCAATCGCACCGTCAAAGGCTCGATGATCCCACGTGAACCCAAGCATCCCGAGGTGGTGGATCGCGATGAAATCGTCTCCAGAACTGCTGGTGACGACCGTTGGCCGTTTCGAAACGCCGTCGGTGGAGAGAATCGCCGTATTGGGTAGGTTGATGATTGCTGACGTCACGAAACTGCCATGAGCCCCGTTGTTCGTGATGGAGAAGGTTGATCCCGAATAGTCATCAATTCCTAGCGTGCCTGCGCGAGCACCATCAGCCAACTCAAAGACCTTCGCGGCGATGCCTGACAAGCGAAGGTTGTCAGCTCCCTTAATGACAGGAACAACCAACCCTTCTCCGTCGAGATCGACAGCGATCCCTATGTTGAAATGAGGATGAATAATTCGTTGCTTGTCTTCAAGCAGGAGCGACGAATTCACAATTGGCAACGCCTTCACCGCATCAAGGACCGCCCGCACCACGAATGGCAGATAGGTCAGGGAGCGTCCGTTGGCCGCTTTGAACGCAGCCTTGTGGGCCGAGCGAACTCGCTCCACAGCCTCAAAGTCCACCTCGATGGCAGTGAACGTGTTCACGGACGTCTGGACCGACTTAACCATGTTTGTAGCTACAACTTGCCGCATTCGAGATAGCGGTTCAAGTCCTGCAGGAG
>CAXMSI010000119.1:0-5430 GCA_964196085.1 uncultured Acidimicrobiia bacterium
AAAGATTGCCACGATGTTGGGGTGGTTGAGGTTGCCAGCAGCTTGAGCCTCTCGACGGAAACGCTTGATGAAGGATTCATCGTTTGCGTACTGATGGTGGAGGACCTTGACCGCCACGGTGCGGTTCAGTGCGCGGTCTTTTGCGCGCCAGACATCGGCCATCCCACCGCGGGCGATGTGGGATATGAGTTCGTATCTGTCGGCTAGTACGTCGGTTGGTTCAAGCATGTGTATCAGAAAGTCTAGGGGTCATGGAGATAACCATTGGGCTATCACTCGTTGGGCTATCGGAGCTGCGGTTCCGCCGCCTGAAGCGGAGGTCCCGTCGTTCCCGCCGTTCTCAACAAGAACGACGATTGCGATAAGCGGATCCTCTGCAGGAGCGAATCCTACAAACCAAACGTGTGGACCGGTCTCAGAAGTTCCCGTCTTCCCAGCAACCGTGACTCCATTCACAACAGCGCGGCCTGCAGTGCCGTGCTCAACTGCCTCAATCATCATCTGTTTTAGTGCCTCAGCGGTCTGAGCGCTGATGGGGTTTGCAGCGATAGTTGGCTCAGTGACCGACACTTCAAGCTTGTCGGCATCGAATATGGCATCCACAAAATAGGGAGTCATCAACTGACCGCGATTCGCAATCGCCGACACCACATTGAGCATTTGTAAAGGCGAAGCCTGCACGTCACGTTCTCCAATGGCTGATTGCGCCAGCGCTGCGAGGTCGAGGTTGCTGAGGAAGACGCTGTTGATGGTTGGTAGCTCAAGGTCCATTGCGGTGTTGAACCCAAATGCCTCTGCGCGTTGCTGGATCGCGTCTGGGCCGAGATCTATCGCCAATTGGGCGAACTGAATATTGCAAGACCGAGCAAGGGCTGTCATAAGTACGACAGTCCCGCCTCCGTCACACGCCTTTTTAGAAGCGTTGAAGATGACCGCTGATGAACCGGGTAACTCCAACACCACTGGATCGGGGAGTGAACTGTCAACAGTGAACCCCTGCTCAAGGGCCTCGGCGGCAACGATGAGCTTGAAGACTGAAGCGGGCGGGTAGGTCGTGTTGGCGACTCGGTCGAGTCTTGGCTGTAGTGCGTCATCTTCGATTTCGATGGCATACGCCGGGTCACTCACTCGGTTTGGGTCGAACGAGGGTGACGAGACGTACGCAAGAACTTCACCGGTCTGCGGGTTCACTGCCGCCACTGCTCCTCGCTGGTCCCCCAACGCATCGATCGCCACTCGTTGAAGCTCAGCATCGAGGGTCAACCGCAGGCTGTTCGGGCGGAGATCACCGCCAAAGATCCGCGTGAGTAGGTCCGAGACAGTGAGGTCTTGCCGAGATCGCAAAACGCTCGAGTATTCCCGCTCCAGTGCGGTTTGGCCGAACAGCACTGCTGAGTACCCAACGGGATGTGCGAATAGTTCGTTGGTGGGGTAGGTCCGATCGAAGGTGCGGCCGCCCCCTTCGTCTAACACGCTAATGGCTAGGACCTCTCCGTTGCGGTCGACGATGGCCCCCCGCTCTTGTCCGCCTTCGCGAAGTAGGACTCTGGCATTTGCAGGATCTGACCGGTATCTACTCGACGCAACCGCCTGAATGTAGGTGGTGGCCAACATGAGGATGCCAAAGGCAGCAAAGAGACCGTACGTTATCCGTCGAATGGGGCCGTTCATGCCCGCTCCTCATGTGAGATTCGAGCAAGCAGAGCAACGGCCAGTGTGTTGACCACAAGAGACGAGCCTCCGTAGGACATAAAGGGAAGTGTGATGCCTGTCAATGGAAGCACGCGAACAACGCCTCCGATAATCAAGAAGGCCTGTATCCCGATTACAAAGGTGATGCCAGCTGCCAGAAGCTTCCTGAACTGATCGCGGGCTCGTAGCGCTACCCCAGCGCCAGCGGCTACCAGGAGAGCAAACAAACTGAGGATTGCAATGGAGCCAGCTAGGCCGAGTTCTTCTGCAAGGGCTGCATAGATGAAGTCAGTCGCCGCAAAAGGAATGATGTCGGGCCGCCCAAGGCCGAATCCGGCGCCAGTGAGGCTGCCCGAGCCCATCGCATAAAGGCCCTGCACGATCTGGTACCCCGAGTCGAAAGGGTCTGCAAAGGGATGAAGCCATGCGTCGATTCGGTGTTGGACATGGTCGAAGAAGCGGGTGGCAGCTATGCCGCCAATCACAAACAACGCGGCGCCGACGCCAAGAAACGACGTTTCGCCGCTGGCCGCGTATAGGACGAGGACAAAGGTTGCGAACAGCAGCATGGACGCACCGAGATCTCGTTGAGAGACAAGGACCACAAGACTCAGTGTCCAGGCAACCAGGACTGGCACTAACTGCCTGGGTTCGGGGATTGAAAAGCGGCCGATCGAACGGCGAGCGGTCCCCAATGAGCGTGTTCCATCGCTGAGGAGAGAGGCCAGGACGACAACCAGTAGGAGCTTGGCTAGCTCTCCCGGTTGAAACTGTATTCGGAAACTACCCACCCCCATTGATACCCACAGACGAGAGCCGTTGATTGTGCGACCGCTGATCAGAAAGCCGGTCTCAGGAAGCATGGGTAGCAAGAGAAGTCCAAAAGCGGCGAGCAGCAAGAGATACCGGTATCTTCTGAGAACCCCGAGTCCGGTGCGATGAAGAACCACAAGGGCAGTAACTGTTACCGCTGCGGCGATGATGAACCACCAACGCTGGCGGCCCGCCAGACGCATGTCTAGCCGGTAGATCTCAATCATCCCCAAGGCTGACAGCACCGAGGCTATCAGTAAGGGGTAGGTTCGGGCTTCGGGAGTGAAGGTGCGAACAGCCCAATAGATCGCACCCCAGGCGATTACGAAGACAAGCGTTGTGACGCCGACCTCCGCATCAGGGCTACCGCCTCTGGCAAGGTTGACAAAGCTGGTTCCAAAGGCAACTAAGACCATCGTTCCAGCCAGCATCGTGAGTTCGAGGCGGTGGTTCATTCAGCTACAAGACGTGGACAACCACGACCGAGATGTTGTCTTTGCCGCCATTGCTGTTGGCTGCTTCGATGAGTCCCCAAACCGCTGCCGACGGAGCGGCATTTCTGAGTATCAGGGCGATGTCGGGGTCGTCCACCATGCCGGTGAGTCCGTCTGAACAGAGCATGAGTTTGTCGCCGACGAGTAGTGGGACCTCGTCAGCATCAACTTCGATTTCGAGGCCCACGCCGAGAGACCGCATGAGCATCCCGCGGCGAGGGTGAACCTTCGCCTCTTCGGGAGTGATAGCGCCTGCGTTGACCCACTCGGCGACCAGCGTGTGATCTCGGGTGAGTTGACGCAAGTCACCTTCTCTGAGCAGGTAGGCACGGCTATCTCCAACATGAGCAATTTCAACGGTCTCCCCATCGGTAAATCGGGCGATGGTGAGTGTTGTACCCATCCCAGTCAATGCGGGAGTTGTTGCGGCCTTGGCCAGCACTGTGTTGTTTGCATGCTTGGCACGCTCGTGAAGTGAGCCGTCGAACGTTGTGGCTGCGGCGATTGCTGTTGATGATGCAATCTCCCCGCCTGCTGCGCCCCCCATACCGTCGGCAATAGCCACGACCACACCCTGATCGGTGCTGCCGTCAGCGGCTGGGAATACTGTATCTTCGTTGTTTTCGCGGACACGCCCAACGTGCGTACCGGTTGCCCAGACATATTTCATGAGGTCAGCTTACGCCCAATGCCGTTATGTTGAAGCCCTATTCAACCTCGGTCGGGGTGGAGGCGGTATACCTTACCGTCGAAGGTACCAATCCAGATCTCGCCATCGTGACCAACCCCGAACGTATTGATTTGTCCTTCGCCAACTGGTGGGAAGGACCCGCTCCAATCTTGGCGGTCGGTCACTTCACCATTTTCGAACCGGAATGAGCGAACTAAGCCGCCGCCCCAGTCTGAGTAAATGAAATGGCCGACCAGTTCTGGAAACTCAGTGCCTCGGTATACAACCCCAGCAGTAATGGAGATGCCTTCGTCGTGGGAGTAGACCTCAACTGGAGCGTCGTACGGAGTTTGGTCACAGCCGAACTCACGGAAGCACCGAGGCCCCTCTATCTGATCCCACCCGAAGTTGTAGCCGCCACCATCGATTGACACGACGTTGATCTCTTCCCAAAGTGACTGTCCCACGTCACCGATATAGATCATGCGGTCAACTGGATCGATGAAGAAACGCCACGGGTTACGAAGGCCATACGCCCAAACTTCGGGGGCCCCGTCTACTCCGTCCACGAACGGGTTGTCCGATGGGATTCCATAGGGATCGCCTCCATCGATGTCGAGTCGAAGAATGACGCCAAAGAGGTTGTGTGCGTTCTGGCCGTTTTCGCTTGCTTTGGCTCCGTCGCCCGATGAGATCCAAAGGTATCCGTCGGGCCCAAACATCATCATGCCGCCGTAGTGCCGTGGCTCCGTTGTGGGCTGACGGAAGCTATATAGGACCTTCTCGGTAGAGGTGTCGGTGGTTGGAGGGTCAAGGGTGGCGGTGAACTCTGACACGGTTCGGCTGCCTTCTTTGTTCACGTAGTAGAGGTAGTACTTCTGGTTCGTCTGGTAGTCGGGATGAATGGCCATCCCAAGCAGACCCTGTTCAATGCCGCCGTCAATCACCCGGTCGCGGATGTTGATGAAGCGGTCCGGCAGGTTGTTGTCCTCTGAATCGAACACGCGGATCGTGCCCAACTTGTCGACGAGATACATGTAGTCGTCGCCAACTCCAGCATGAATCATGGAAGGCCGGGGGATATCTTCCGTTACGAGCTCGAGAGTCATTCCTCGGAGTTCGGGAAGGGCTGAGGTAGCCGCTGTGGCTTGAGTCGAAGTCGGCGCTTCGGTGCTGGTTCCATCGGGCGAGGTTGTGTCGGTTGTGGGTTCGCCTCCGCTGCAAGCGGAGAGGATGATGGCAAAGGCAGATATCGCAAGAAAGGCACGTCGGTTCATGGGGCAACTCTACCTTGTGAGGGTTTCAAGACCATGTGTTCATCGAGCACTCAGCCATACTGGTGGAATGCATTTAGCTCGTAGCGCTGAGCGGCGAATTGAGCAGCTCGTTGAACGAGTTGCTGGGTTTATCTTCCCTGGACAACTCCATCCCAACGAGCTTGGCGCGCGAATCGTGCGGGCGGCTGATCTACAACTGACGAGCTCCCCTTACGGGGACGTGGCTCCTAATTGGTTCCAAATTCGCGTCAACCCAGAAGAAGTCACCAAAGACCTTCCCATCGGGGCTTTGGAGACGACCCTCGCAGCCGCCATGGAGGAGCATTCTGCTGAGCGGGGATGGCGCCTAGCGGGCCCCGTTCAGGTATCGCTCGACCTAGATTCTGGCGTTTCTCGCGGCAACGTTTCTGTGCTTCCTGAGTTTCGGAGCGGGCGGCGGCCTGCTTGGGCGACCCTGAGCGGAGATGCTGGTGAGGTAGCGGTG
>CAXMSI010000120.1:0-5402 GCA_964196085.1 uncultured Acidimicrobiia bacterium
ACAGAGCTCGGTAATAGCCTTGGCCTTCCGATTTCGGGAAGTCCTCATGCCATCCTTCGTGGGACCAGGGCACCAGCAGTCGTAGTTCAGTCTCCGAGGATCGCCCCTACGCTCCCTTCCGACATCGTCAGCGGGGTCAAGGCCTTCTTTGGGAAGGCCGAGTCAGAAGCCGTTCTGCTCGATTAAAGCGAGTAGAACAGTCTGGAGATTTTCTCGAGGTCATCGAGAGAATTGTATTTGATGACTACTCGACCCTTATTTCCTTTGTGAGAGATGGCTACCTTCGTTCCAAGCTTTTCCGCCAGTGTTTCCTCTAGAGCGAGGATCGCAGGTGGGGTAAGTTCTTGTAGGACAGCCACAAGCTGCGGCGGGTCGGTCTGGTTCTTCCTTGTCTTGACTGCTTCCTCAACTTGTCGAACTGACCACCCGTCTTTTACCGCCACCTTTGCGACATGAGTAACAAACGCGTTGTCTTCAACTCCTATTAGCGGCCTCACGTGACCGGCCGAAAGCAGCCCCTGTGCCAGATACCCCTGCACGAGCGGTGGGAGTTGCAACAATCGCAGCCTATTGGTAACAGCGGAACGGCTCTTGCCTACTCTTTTTCCAATGTCCTCATGGGTTAATTCATGGGTGGAGGCCAACTCTTGATATGCTGCTGCCTCCTCGAGCGGTTGCAAGTCCTGTCGTTGCACATTTTCAATGAGTGCTTGAGTAAGAAGAGCAGCGTCGGTGTCGACTTCACGAACTATCACCGGAACCTCAGTGATCCCAGCAAGCCTTGACGCGCGGAAGCGCCTTTCTCCAGCAACAATCACCAGTTTGCCGTCACCGCCGGGCTTTACGACGATCGGCTGCAACATCCCGACTTCTGTCAATGAGGCTGCCAACTCATTGAGTTTCTCCTCATCGAACTCTCTGCGCGGCTGACTTGGATTAGGGATCAGGGTATCAAGGGAGACTCGTCGGAACTCCGACTCCTCTACCTCAACGGTAGGGATCAGGGCGCTGAGCCCTCGTCCCAGCCCGCTTCGTTTTTCACTCATTGGGATCCTCCATCTCCATGTCGTTCCAGGAACTCTTTGGCGAGGCGCCGGTAAGCAATCCCTCCACGGCTCATCGGGGCATATGACTCAATGGGCTCACCGTAGGAGGGCGCCTCGGACAACTTTACCGAGCGAGGAATAACAGTCTTCAGAGCCTTATCGCCAAAGAACTCACGGACCTGCTCAGCGACATCAGAAGAGAGATTGGTTCTGCCGTCGTACATTGTGAGAACGACCCCACCAACATCCAACCCCGGGTTGAGGGCCCCTTGAACCAACTTGATGTTGGAAAGCAGTTGGCTGACCCCTTCTAGGGCGTAGTACTCACACTGAATTGGTATCAGCAACTCAGAAGATGCTGCGAAAGCGTTGATAGTCAATAGTCCAAGCGACGGGGGACAATCGATAATCACATACTTGTAGTTCTCCATTACTAGTTTTAGGGCATTGGCCAAGCGTTGTTCTCTAGACATTGCTGAAACCAGCTCTATCTCAGCTGCGGCAAGGTCGATTGTTGCCGGTAGGACGTGCAAATTCAAGGTAGACGTTGGTTCGATCACATCTTCGATGGAAGCGTCCTTCAGCAGTACGTCGTACACCGATGCACCCAATGCTCCTCGATCCACTCCCAGACCCGACGTTGCATTCCCCTGTGGATCCATATCCACAAGAAGCACCTGATGGCCTCGGCCCGCTATCCCGGCGGCGAGGTTGATGGCGGTGGTGGACTTCCCCACTCCACCCTTTTGGTTCGTTACAGAAATGATAGTGGCAGTCATAGTGGTTGTATAATATGGATCCAGCGGCCGGGGTCAAGCACCTCTGACCCAGGAAAGCGCGTGGTCTCCCCATCCTGGTGTTTCACGTGAAACATATCGAGTCCCACACCAAAGACTGCCACACCATCTGGCTTTGTGATCTCTCGCAGAAGCGGTATGCCAGTATCAGGCGGTAGTACTGCCCGCATCACGCCGCCGCTAAAACTGTTCGCAGTAATGGCTTCGATGTCTCCAACCATTGTGGTTAGGTTCTCGATACCTACAATGCGACAAACCCGGCGTACTAAGCGCATCCTCCTGGTAGAACGATCTACGAGCGTGATGGCCGACGTCGGGAAGAGCACCGCTAGAGGCAAGCCGGGAAGGCCGATCCCTCCTCCTAAATCAACCAATGACGAGGGGGGGACCGTAAATCCTTTGGAAAACATCAGAGAGTCCAGTATGTGTCTCTCCCAAACCGCTTCATCTGGTCCAATACCACCAGCATCACGACCTTCTGTGGCGAGCCACTGGGCTACCCGGTCGAGTTGCCCTAACTGCGATGACGAAACTCGGTGCCCGGCCCAGTCCATGACCTGTTCAAGCTGTTGCTCTCTCAACATGATTCCATGGTACTCAATCTGGGCAAAAAGAATGGCTCCGTTGTTTCACGTGAAACAACGGAGCCATTCTGCCTACAACGATTACTCGGTTGACAACACTACCGAACGACGAGGCTCGCGACCTTCGGAGAAGGTTGAGATTCCCTCTAATTTACTTGCAGCGTCGTGAACAACCTTACGATCCGCCGCATTCATAGGCTCCAGCATGATTTCTCCTCCGTCTTCAAGGAGTTGCTCGGCCAGACGATTCGTATAGATCGAGAGTGCTTCAGACCGGCGAGACCGGTAGTTAGCAATATCAAGGCGAACTCGAGCGGAGTTCCGGGATCGGCGCTGGATAACTGTGCGGCTCAGTTCTTGAACTGCTGCCATCACGGTACCTTTGGGTCCCACTAGGGCCTCGGTTTGATCACCTGTGACTTCAGCGTAGATGATCCCTTCTTCGTCCCGCACCACGACAGTACCCTCGAGACCGAAGGAGTCGAGGAGTCCGGACAGGAAAGTGTCGATTGCTTGCACCTGGTCCGCTAGCTCTTCTGGGGTAGGTTCCTCCATGGGCATTTCCTCTCGAGCTGGTGCTTTTCGCTCCTGCTTTTTAGGTTTTGGCTTCTGACTTCGTTCTTCCTTCTTTGCGCCGGACTTGGAATCAGCCTTATTCTTCGGGGTTCCCGAAGAATCTGTGCGGTCATCCTTGCCACGCCTACGTTGGCGTTGTCTGTTTCGGGACTTTGGTTTGCGACTCACCTTCACTACGGCCTCTGTCCTGCCTATTCCAAGGAATCCCTTATCAGGCTCTTGGACAACCTCGACACTGACGTGGTCGGGGTTAGTGATACCCAGCTCGCCCATGGCGGCTGTAGTTGCGGCTTCGACGGACCGAGCGCGCACTTCTACATATTCATTCATGTTGTTTCTCCAACATCGACGGTAGATGGGCTCGTAGCATCCATCCGGTTAATGAGCAGTTGCTGGAGCATGCGGACGATGCTGGAACTTGCCCAGTACAACGTCAATCCAGCTACAAAGTTCCAAGCGAAGACACCAAACATGACTGGCATCACCTTGGTGATGACCTGCATTTGCTTCGCCTGGCTGTTTTCTGCTTGTGGGGTGGTTGAGTTCTTCTGTGTCATTACTTGCTGGAAGTACTGGAACCCAACCATTACGAGAATTAGAAAAAGGTACGGAATTAAGGCGCTAAACACCTCGGTCGAATATATCTGACTCGGTAAAACGGTCAGATCGAGAGTGAGAAAGTGGGTCCGCCCTTGCGCGAGCGCATCGCCCAGAGCCGAAGTTGGTACCAAGAACTGGACATCTGGATCATTTTGCTCCCCGAGAGAGCGTAGGACTCGGAACAATGCCCACCAAATAGGCATTTGGATCAACATCGGCAGCGCACAGCCCAAGGGAGAAGCGCCGGCATCTCGCTGTAGAGCCACCATCTCCTTTTGTAGGAGTTCGGGCTCCTCCTTGTGTTTAGCCTGGAGCTTCTTAATGTCTGGCCCTATAGCCTGAAAGGCCTTTGTTGCCCGGGACTGCTTCAGCACCAACGGGAACAGCAAAATGTTGATAATTACGGTCAACAGGATTATTCCAACACCTAGGTTGGGAAAAACGTCGTACATCCACACAAGGAAACTGAGGATTGGGTCGCCAACTGCTTGAATCATCTACTTTTTCTCCGGAACGGGATCGTAACCACCCTCGCGCAGAGGATGACACCTGGAAATACGTTTGACTCCAAGCCATCCGCCTTTAGTAACACCATGGGTCTGTATTGCTGTCATAGCGTAGGCCGAACAGGTTGGCTGGTACCGACATGTCGCTGGTCTTCCAGCAGAAATGAAACGTTGATACCCCCGAATACTGGCAGACGCGGCTCTTACCGCCCAAGAGGACGGGTTATTTCGCACTAGACAAGCTTGAGTCAAGCCAAACTCTCAGTCTCTCGAAAGAGGCGTCAAGGACAGGCAGCGAAGCAAACACAGCGACGTCGGTTCCTATCGGGAGATCGCTCTCTCGAAGGGCAGCTCGGATTCGACGTTTTGCTCGATTCCGGGCAACCGCGCCACCCACACGTTTCGAAGCAATCACTGCAACCCGAGTCCGTTCAACGTCGTTTGACAATTGAATGAGACGAATGCCTCCCGCTTGTGAGCGAGAACCATGGGAGAACAACCGATCAAAGTCTCGTCGACCAGTTAGTGAATGCATAACGTTGGGTTACGCCGCGATGCGCTTGCGGCCCTTATCCCGACGACGCTTCATGGTGTTGCGACCCGCACGGGAACGCATGCGGGTTCGAAAACCCATCTTGCGCTTACGACGGCGTACATTTGGTTGGTAGGTTCGCTTCATTGCGAGCTCCTAGGAGGTGATTTCTTGAAGTGGCGTATAGGTTACGGTCCTAGAGCCATATGTGCAAAGCGCGAGGGTCGTTTTCGCGAGTTAGTCAGAGTTCGCGAAAACAAGATCACCGTCGCGAAAAACCTTGCTAGTCGCTCAGGGTGGGCCTTCCGAGCTAATCCAATCGGCCCTTGAGTACAATAGCGCCTTATTTTCCGCCTTATTCTTGACCTCCTCTTGTTGTAGGGCAGCCATTTTGGAGTTGATTTTCCCGGATTGACCCGCCTGGCCAACTCCATATAATCCCGACTCACAAACAGCAGCTGTCTCAGGCCCACGCCCTTCCCAAGTGACCCGAGCTTTGTTGCTATCAGTTAGTGCGTTGATAGCCGAGTGTTCGAAGAACGGGACGACATGAGTAAGACATTGGTGAGTGATTGGCAGGCCTTCCGCCGAGTTCTCCAGCACTCCGTTGCAGATGGAACTTGGGACCGTTGGCTCGACCCACTCGAATCAGAGGAGAGCAATGAGGGCCTTGTCCTGCTTACTCAGAGCGACCTCCACACCAAGCTCATCATCGATCGTTACATGCCGCTACTACACAAAGCCGCTGAACAGATCTACGG
>CAXMSI010000121.1:0-5321 GCA_964196085.1 uncultured Acidimicrobiia bacterium
GTGCGTCCCCAGCCAGTTTGTACCTCATCGGAAACAAACAGGATCCCATGCTTGTCGAGCACCTTTTTGAGTTCGCCGAAGTATCCGTCTGGGGGAGTAGCGAAGCCGCCAACACCTTGAATTGGTTCGGCGATGAGGCAGGCAACGTCGCCTGAGGTCATCATGTCGATGACTTGCTCAAGGTCGTCCACGCAGGCCTGGGTAAACGCCGCGTCGTCAAGGTGTCTGAAGGGGCTCCTCAACTTATACGGGCCTTGCACGAAGTTGACTTGCAGTCCGGTGTAGCTGGTCGGCGACCACGACTTATGGCTTGTGAGGCCGATGGCCGTGAAGGAGCGGCCGTGATAGCTATTGCGCATGGCCAACACCTGGTTGGTCTTGCGGTAGGACGTTGCCATGAGCATGGCGGCATCGTTGGCTTCGGTGCCCGACGTTGTAAAGAACACCCTTGCATCAGGAATCCCTGACATCTCCGCGATACGTTCTGAGAGCGTGATCATTTGCTCTGACAAGTAGAGAGTGGAGGTGTGCAGCATCTTGCCGGCCTGATCTTGAATTGCCTCGACGACCTGGGGCACGTTGTACCCAGTCATCGTGGTGAGGATCCCGCCAAAGAAGTCGAGGTACTTATTGCCCTCAGCGTCCCAAACGTGGCGACCCTCGCCACGGACGATCGAGATTGGTTCTTCGTAGTACAGCGCCAGCCACGCTGGGGTCACTGCCTTGTGACGAGCAAGAAGCTCTGCGTGCTTGGCCACGGCTATGCCTCAGTCAGGGAGCCGTAGCTGTCAGGACGGCGATCTCGGTAGAACGCCCACTGCTCGCGCACCTCTTGCACCATTGACATGTCGAGGTCACGGACAATCAGTTCAGCGTCGTGTGCCGAGGCTGGTCCGTCCACAAACTCGCCACGTGGGTTGGAGAAGTAAGAGGTCCCGTAGAAGTCGTTATCGCCCAAAGGCTCCACACCGACTCGGTTGATAGCTCCTACGTAGTAGCCGTTTGCGATGGCTGACGCGGTTTGCTCGATCTTCCAAAGATGAGACGAGAGCCCTCGACTGGTAGCCGAAGGGTTGAAGACGATTTCAGCACCAGCAAGTCCTAGAGCACGCCAGCCTTCAGGGAAGTGGCGGTCGTAACAGATGTATACCCCGATGGTCCCAACAGCGGTCTCGAACACAGGGTATCCCATGTTGCCCGGGCGGAAGTAGAACTTCTCCCAGAAGCCCTTCACCTGTGGGATGTGATTCTTGCGGTACTTACCGAGGTAGGTGCCGTCAGCGTCGATCACTGCTGCAGTGTTGTAGAGAAACCCTGGTTTCTCCTGCTCGTAGACGGGTAGCACCAACACCATGTTGAGCTCTTTAGCCAGTGCCATGAACCGCTGTGTGGTTGGCCCTTCTGGCACAGCCTCTGCGTACTCGTAGTACTCGGTATCCTGGACTTGGCAGAAGTATGGTCCGTAAAAAAGCTCTTGAAAGCACATGACCTGAGCCCCGTCGGCTGCCGCCTCGCGGGCGTACTTTTCATGCAGGTCGATCATGGACTCCTTGTCACCAGTCCACTCAGTTTGAACAATTGCTGCTCGTACGATTCTGCTCATAATCTCAGGTCACTTCCTCGATCGTTTCCAGGCTCTCCGTCTCCCATGTACCTTATTGGCAAACGAGGTCGAGAACAACCGATAGGGACGGTTTTCTGCAGGCCTGAGCCTGGGCGTTGTTGCGATCTTCACGTCGTGGAGACCGAGAGGGACCCGTCAAAGGGGCCCCTCTAGCCGTTTATGTGTTTTTCCAAGAGTCACTTGCCTTGTGGGTCCCCTGTCGACGCGGAGGGGGTTTTCGATGGTGCGAGTGGGTCGAGGCTTGAGGCGCGGTCGCCCATTAGTGCGTTGGCGAGGACCTGACAGGGTGAGTCGTCGTTCATAGTGTGTCCGTCACTAGAAAAACCGTTGAGATACAAGGTTTCCGCCCCGGCGCCACGACTGGTATGAGCGAGTAGCGCGCCCAGCTTTTTTGAACGGGTTTTTCATTACTGTCCTCCTCAAATCGAGTTTTTTCGCCTTGAAGCCACGAGCGCCCGTGAAGAAAAAGGAGTGCTCGGTTTTCCGTCTAGGCCCGGCTGATTCGCAAACCGGTACTGGGAAAAGGTCGGTAGGCTTGCCAGATGCAGTACTTAGACCTCGACAACCGTTGGCGCTCCGTCCTCGAGCGGCCGCTCGGACTCGTCGCTTTCCGGGGGTGGAATGACGGTGGGGAAGCAGCCTCGATGGCCATTCAGCACCTGCTCGAAAGCTATCCAAGTACGCACATCGGGACGCTCGACCACGAGGAATTCGCTGACTTTCAAGTCACTCGTCCAGAGGTGATCATGGACGGTGACTCACGGTCGATCCTTTGGCCGCAAACAGATATCCACCAGGTAGAACTTCCTGACCGCGACCTCGTTGTGGTGATCGGAGATGAGCCCCGCTTGAAATGGCGTACCTATTGCAGCGAAATCAGCAAGATGTTCGGCTTCCTAGGGGTTGATCGGATTGTGTGTCTCGGAGCCTTTATTGGACAGGTTGCTCACACCCTTCCAGTCCCAATCATTGGCGTGGCACCACCTGAGGTCAGAGTGCGTCACGGCCTTTTGAGCTCGAACTACACAGGGCCAACAGGCGTGCTTTCAGTCCTCAACGACACTTTATGCAACGCTGGCTTGGACTCAATGAGCCTCTGGGCTGCCATACCTCACTATCTGGCAACTATCGACAACCCCCAAGCCTCGCAGGCTCTGCTTTCCCGGGCTTTTGAAGTACTTGGCGAATCAGCTGGTGCTCGAGGACTCAACGACCGGGTCGAAGAATGGCGTGACCAAGTCGAAGACATTTTGGCCGAATCAGAAGAACTACGGCACTACATAAATGGCCTCGAGCAGTCTGGCACCTTAGATCCCGACGCTGGGGACGAGCTGGTTGAGGATATTGAGGCGTTTCTTCGCGAAACTGATTGAGGACCTGAAACTGGGCATTTTGGGTAGGTGCGGGGTGATGAGTGGTCACTGCTCTCCCTCCCGCTGCCCAACCATCTAGTCGAAGGTATCTGGATCTCATTGATAGGTACCTGAGAAAGGATATTGGCTGGGCTCGTTCAAAGGAGAGGGTCGAACCTAGGCAGCGAGGACGGCTTCCCAGGTGACCATCATCTCGGGTACATTGCTGCAGCGGTATTGACGCTCCAGCAGCTCAACTAGTGGGCATTTTTGGAGTATTACCGTGGAAATAGCAAGACACACTGCAAAGACTCTTGTGTTTGTGCTCCACGTCAGGAGGTTCTGGTCTAGCTTGGTGTTAGTTCCAGGCTCATACAAGAGCCCCAAGCAGAGGAAATCGCTCTTATGGCTCTATTCATGGATGTGCACAATCTCGACGGGGGCGTGTCAGTTGACGACGTCGCCAAGGCTCACAAAGCTGACCTAGCTACTCAGGGTGCTCATGGTGTCGAGTATAAGAAGTACTGGGTTGACGAGGAGCACGGGAAGATTTTCTGTCTTGTAGAGGCTCCGGATGCTGAGGCCGCCAACACGGTGCATCGTGAAGCCCACGGTCTTGTGGCCGATGACATCTTCCCTGTCTCCGAGCACTCCTAAAGCCCCAATTGGACGGCGTGACAGGGGGTGATGCTCGTGCTGCTCCTTCGAGTCTCAGATTTCAACAACTGACCACGATGCCGAGTCCGGGTGCATTGCGATGCCTGATCCGCTGGCTGCTGCCAGCACCTTCCCAGTGCACTCGCTAGCGCTTGCTTTGGGTAAGGAAGCGCGCTGAGGGCCGGAACTAGGTTTCTGGGCTCTTCTAATCTGTGCGGATGGACGACTCTTCTCTCCGACTGGAACTTACTGCATCTCAACGAGAGGAGCTTGGTGGTCAAATCTTGGACTACCTCGGCGAGTTCTTTGACTCGAGAGTGGATGCGCTGGCTTCGTTTGGCGACCCTGAGGATGGACTTGTTCGAGAGCTTCTCGCACCTCCTCCTGAAGACGGGCGAGATCTCGCCGGGGCTCTCCGAACACTGAGTTCGGCGGCCGACACCGGGTTCGATCCTGCGGTCCCTGGGTTTCTTTCCTATATTCCGACTGGCGGCATCTTTACCTCGGCTCTTGGGTCGTTTCTTGCCGCAGGCCTGAATCGGTACACCGCTGGATCACATGCTGCACCTGGCGCGGTTGCGATTGAGTACTCCGTGATCAAGTGGATGACCAGCTTGTTCGGTCTCCCCGAGACTGCAGGCGGCGTGCTGCTGTCAGGAGGATCGGTCGCCAACCTCACGGCGGTTGTAACGGCTCGATCTGCACTTGGCGAAGCCTTTCACGATGGCGTTGTGTACACTTCTGCTCGATCGCATCACTCCATCGATAAAGCCGCGCGTATTGCCGGAATTGCAGCCAGTCGAGTCCGAGCCATCCCCACCGACACCGACCTGAGAATGGATATGGCTGAGCTTCGGGAAGCGCTTGAGGAAGATCGGATGGCTGGCCTCCGCCCAATGATGATTGTTGGAACGGCCGGGACAACCGACACTGGTTCCATCGATCCACTCACCGAAATTGCTGGTATCGCCGCACAGGCGGGTGCTTGGTTCCATGTGGATGCCGCCTACGGAGGGTTCTTTCAACTCACCAAGCGGGGGAGAGAACGACTTACAGGAATCGACCTCGCCGACTCAATCACCGTGGACGCCCACAAGTCTCTTTTTCTGCCTTTCGGTCTTGGCGGGCTACTCGTGCGTGACACCAAGCCTCTCATTGAAGCTCACGAGGGTCAGGGTGCCTACATGCAGGATGTTGAGCTACAAGAGCTCCCACACTTCTTCATGATGGGGCCAGAGCTGACCCGACCCAACCGCGGCATGGCGGTTTGGCTTCCACTCCAACTCCACGGCGTCGGTGCCTTCCGGTCTGCCTTGGATGACATGCTCGACCTCGCCGAGTGGACCAGCAACGAGATGGCTCAGATCGAAGGCATCGGGCTTGCGTGCGTCTCGCCGCTCAGCATCACAGCGTTCTACGCGGCGGCCGGCAACGAAGCGTCGCAACGAATCTTTCATGCTCTTCTCGACTCAAAGGAAGTGCATATCTCGAGTACTACGATCGATGACCGCTTTGTGATCCGTTTGGCGTTCTTGAGTCATCGAACTACGCGTGTCATCGCCGAGCGGGTGGTTGAAATGGTTCGGGAAGAAATGGACCGCTGGGAACTAGAGACTAATGACTAGAGACTCAAGATAGGCCGGACGGGTTTGGGTTAGTTGCCCGTCATTAGTTTCTAGTCGCTGGTT
>CAXMSI010000122.1:0-5308 GCA_964196085.1 uncultured Acidimicrobiia bacterium
ATATCGGCGAACATGCTCACCAGTCCGAGTGCGACGACCGTCCGGGGAACACCCCTAGTGATTCGGTCGAATCGCTTCATCGTTCAGCCATGATCGTCATCGCGCCGTCGTAGCGGAGTCGCTCCCTATCCATTGACACCCTAGTTGGGGACCAGACAGGGAGGGAGCCAAGGCCGGTTGGCTACAGATGGGGCTTCGTTGGCCGAGAGTCTCGCCGAGAAATTTGGGAACGACCATAACTTTCTTGCCCTCCCACTCGTCTACTTAGAGAAGAGCAAAACTGACACAGGAAGGACCCTGAACGTGTGGCTAATCTCAACACCATCGAACTCGACCCCATCGAACGCTTCTATCGAGCACATGCGGACGCGGTATACGCGTTCTTGGTGTCGCTCTGTCGAGACCCGATCTGGGCGGAGGATCTGATGCAAGACACCTTCATGAAAGCTACTAGGTCAATGGGCGGCTACCGAGGAGGAAATCCACGATCGTGGCTGTTCTCGATCGCTCGATCGGTCTTCATCGACGACACACGACGCCGAAGGGCGATTCCGGTCGCTGAAATCGAAGACGAGGGTGTGGTCGATACCGATGTCACCGAGGTCATCCTCATTGAGCAATCACTGTCCAAGCTGCCCGAACGGCAGCGGACCGCACTCCTGTTATCAGACCAGGCAGGTTTGAGCTACGCCGAGGTCGCCGAAGCGATCGGATGTTCAGACGCTGCCGTGAAAGTACTCATCCACCGAGCCAGACTGTCGTTCAGGGCTCACCACATGGAGGCCAACCTATGAACCATCAAGAAGCTCAGGAACTGCTCGAAGACTACGCAGACGAGCGACTAGACCTAGCGGTCCGCGAACAACTCGAAGAGCACCTCGTTGGGTGTCGGGAATGTCGATCGATTCTCGACGATGTCGCCCCGGTGGATCTAGACACATTCGGTACCATCGACGTCGATGAGCGGACTCTGCGCCGTTCAGTTCGGCGGGCGTTGTGGCGTACGGTGATCGACGCAGCTGGCATGCTCATCGTTCTCGTCGTGGGCATAGCGGTGATTTCGAACCTCATTGTCCATCCCCTCCTGATAGACAGGGGCGGACGGTCGGCGGCGATTGCTCGAGCAACGTTCGACGTTGCCAGCATGTTCAACCAGGGAGCGTTCGTCGATGAATTCACGATCGACTCTGGTGCGTTCGATCGGAACTTCATCGCTACGGTACAGATACCAGTTGGGGCCGGCACGGCGGACCTAGGCACGGTGTCGTCTCGAATCGGTCTCTTCAAATCCGGGGGGGACACGATCTGGCCTTACGTCGACTCCGACTCCGGGTTCAGGGGAGTTGCCCAAGACCTGCTCGCCCGGTTGGGCGATGGGGCGGTCGCTACCGTGTCCGTCGAATTCTTCCCGGCGATTACTGTCGACCAGGCGCAATTGCTGGCAGATTCTCCTGGCTCTGACGTGAGTGCGGTGTGGGCTGGGTTCCTTCTCTCGGAAGCTGCCCCAGAAATTGCTGCTCTAGATCCACTCCGCATGCTGGGCTACTCGACGTGCGTCGGAACCGACCATATCCCTGCCCGCCTCTTTGGTAGCTCCTCGGCCAGCGCAGGCGGAGACTTTGGATCGAGGTCTGCATCGGTGCAAAACGCTCTACAAGAGGTCCGCCGCTCACTCAATCACCTCGCCGAGCACCCGGACATGGCTGCTCGACTCTTTGAAGGGAGCGGGGAGCCGGTTCAGCGGGCTGCTACTTACCTGGCTAGTACTGACCCGCTGGTGGAGCGACTGGTGGTTACCGGACCAACAGACGAAATCCTGAAGTTCTTCGAAAAGACTGGCAGCAAGAACGGTGTGGTATTGGCCGTCGACTTTTACAACTGGGACGGTCCCGTCTGTAGGAGATGACATTCCGAGACCGGCTCGACACTGGGTCCTGTTGAGGCGGTTCTACCGAGTTGGGCCGAGCAGGAGTGAGAAGATCTCCGAAGCAGTGGCGCCCAGGAGGGACTTGAACCCCAACCTTCTCTCTCGTCTCAGCTTTGCGAAACTCTTCGATCTCACGTGGGAAGACGTTCTCTCCGCCGCGAGTGACATTCTTCTCTGCCGATTCCTTTGGCGCGGCTGTGCCTAATATCACTATCGAATCCGGACTGGTGGGCTGAAAACAGCCGGCCAGGCCACCCAAGACCGTGAATCAGATGAGACCTATCAGATACCGCTAGCCAACTAGAGGGCCGCCATGACTGCCATTCGCATTTTCACGACAGTCGTTACGGCTCTTCTCTTTATTGCGATCGGTCTCTCCATTGCAACAGGAAACATCAGTGACGAAGGTCGGTGGATTCTCGATAATCCGTGGGGTCGTATGTCTCTCATCGACATCTATGGAGGCGTAGCTCTCATTGCTGGGTGGGTGGTGTTACGCGAGAAGCATCCGTGGTCGGTAGTGCTCTGGCTGCCGGTGTTCGTCATACTCGGCCACGCTGGAACAGCTTTCTATGCTTCGATCGCTGCATACCGTTCGGATGACGTCCGGTACTTCCTCCTAGGGGCCCGCGCCTGACCACATACCTTAAGGGGTGACTTGGTGGTGGCCCGAGCCATGTTTGGGATAACCTAGTGGTGGCGCGGGATCTTGGAGAAGACCCCCTGAAGCTACTTGACGAATCGCTATCTATGGTGTGGCCGCACGGCGACCGTGGCGACTCTAGGATCAGTGCTATGCGATCACGTGGGAGGCGGGGACAACTGTGACGAGAGACAAGTTTTTGACCCGTGTGTGGAACAACCGGCTGACCCTGCTGCTGGGCGTCCCGACTCTGGCCTGGGGTGTCGTTGCTCTGACCACCCCGGTGTTGTCGGATCTGGCAGCCTTTGTTGGCATGGTCGCGTTCGCCGCCGTCTACTGACCGTCGGTGGAGTACCACTCCACCCGGCGGTTCGCCTGGGAACGCGAGAAGACTGGTGGTGAGCCGCAGAAGGTCGGGATCGGCCACCCGTACACCTGGATTCTCATCATTTACAACGCGGTCTATTGGGTCCCAATGGTCCTGCCGTGGACGTCGCGGATGAGCTACCGAGAAGGAGTCATCGGCTTGGTCATTCTCATTGGCGTCCGAGCGACGGCCAACCTGTATCGGAACAATTTCATGACGTTGCAGCAAGCGGAAGTATTTCCACTGAGGATTCCCTAGGAAGTTGTGGCCTGCCCCGACTGGTTGCCGGAGCAGGCGAACGCCGCCAGGTAGTTGCGAACCTCACTCAGACCCCGAAGGGTCTGCCGTATTTAGGCAGAGGCCTGCTCGATTGTGATGATCGTCTTGCCTTGGGCGTGTCCTTCTCCAACAGCCGCCACAGCCTCGGGTGTTTCACCCAGCGAGTAGACCTTGTCAATGATCGGTGTGATCTTTCCTGCTTCGGCGAGGTCTCGGAGCGTGGCTAGGTCCTCTGGGTCGGGCATCGAAAGAAAGGGCTTCCCTTGCTGGCTGACGAACAGGGACGACGCAAACGCCATCATGGGATCCTTGATTCCCCCAAACCAGCCTCCCACACGGCCACCATTGGCCAACAACATCCCGGTCGGTGTGAGCACCTTCCTGGTATCTGACCGTGAGGAGTTCGCAACGTTGTCGAAGATGAGGTCGTACCGAGCCTCGCCTTCCTTGAAGTCTTCTTCGGTGTAGTCAATGACGTGGTCTGCACCGATCGATCGAACCATCTCTAGATTCCTCGTGCTACACACGCCGGTCACCTCGGCACCAAGAGACTTAGCAATCTGAACCGCAAACGTACCCACGCCACCAGACGCCCCAGTGATCAGAACCTTTTGTCCTGCCTGAAGGTTCCCGTGATCACGCAGACCCTGCAGAGCAGCGAACGCTGACACCCCAATCGCAGAGGCTTCTTCAAAGGTCAGGTTGGTTGGCTTCAGCGCCAACGACTCTTCAGGGAACGACGCGTACTCGGCGAATGCGCCCTTGTACGAACCGAAGACGGCATCCCCTGGCTTGAGGTTCGTGACGTTCGTTCCGACTGTTTCAACAACGCCGGCAATATCGCTGCCTGGCACTCGGTTTTTGGCCCGTATACCTGCAAACGCCGGGCGCATGACGTAGGGAAGGCCGCCGATCGTGTAGTAGTCGCCGATGTGGATAGAGGCGGCGTGCACCCGCACGAGTACCTCGTCTTCCCCAGCTATCGGCATGTCGATCTCCCTGATCTCCAATACGTCTTTGGGTGAGCCGAACTTGCCTTGGACAATCGCTTTCATGACTTGTTCCCTCTTGTGTACATCATTTCCAAACCTTTCGAGATGGCGGAATTCGCGACCGGCACGAACAGGAAGCCTACGATGCCCGATAGGGCAACCCCGAGGTAGAAGCCACCTGTCCATCGGGCGGTAGAGGTGCGTGTAGGGACGGGAGTCCTGCGTAGTGAACTTCTTAGACTCTAGTATGCGCCCGCAATGTCTCCTTGCCCCACAGAGATCACGATTGCTCCGAGGCGTTGCTCTGTTTCGACGCGGTCGTGAGCCGCCGCTGCACGCTCCATCGGATAGACCTTGTCAACAATCGATTTGATCCGGCCGTCTTCGATCATCTCTCTGAGGCTTACTAGTTCCGCTCCTGTTTCCCCTGCGGCCCTGACTCTGGCTGTCTTGGTGCTAAAACGATTGGTGAAGAATGATCGAACCATCACGGAAAGGGTGGGGTTTGCCGACACGTAGCGTCCGTTGGGCTTGAGCACCCTGATGCTGCGGGTGTAGGCGCTTCCTGGAACCATGTCGAATATGACGTCATACGTGCGGCCTTTGGCCGCAAAGTCCTCTTTTTGATAGTCAACGAAGTGCTGCGCTCCTATCTGCCGCAGGAAGCTCTCCTTGATGGCGCTGTCAACAGCGGTGACCTCGGCGCCCATGGACTTGGCAATCTGAACGGCATGCGCTCCGATACTGCCTCCGGCACCGTTGACCAGGACCTTATCTCCGACCTGCACTTTGGCGAGTCGAAGGAAATGAAGTGCGTTTAGTCCTCCCAGAGGCACAGCTGCTGCCTCTGTAAAACTCATGTTGTGGGGCTTGGCGACGATTAGGGAGTCGGCGGGTAGGCACACGTTCTCGGCATAGGCGCCCATTTTGAGACCAGCTGAGCCAAACACGAGGTCGCTAGTGGAGAACTCGGTGACGTCTTTTCCGAGCGTTTCAACCTCTCCAGAGAAATAGCCTCCCAGGATTTGTCGTCTTGGTTTTCTCACGCCGAATGCGATCCGTAAGGGCAGATCGGAAGAGCACACGTCTGAACTCCAGTC
>CAXMSI010000123.1:0-368 GCA_964196085.1 uncultured Acidimicrobiia bacterium
GGCCTCCTCGTCGCACTGTTCTTCTGGTTCCCTAAGTTCACCGGGCGTATGTACAACGAGAAGTTCACAAAATGGTGGGCCGTGGCCGCCATCGTATTCTTCAATACCACCTTCATCCCGCTGTACTGGGCAGGCATCCAAGGTCTAAACCGCCGCGTTGCCGACTACCCAGACTTCTACAGCAATGTGAACCAGTTCGCTTCTATCTCATCGTTCCTCTTGGGAATAACGTTGGCTGCTGGTCTCCTCTACTTGGCATGGGTAGCAAAGTACGGCAAGAAGGTTGGGGGCAACCCTTGGAACGCTACAACCCTCGAATGGCAGGTCTCGTCTCCTCCGCCGGCACACAACTTCCACGTGCTCCCAAT
>CAXMSI010000123.1:378-5302 GCA_964196085.1 uncultured Acidimicrobiia bacterium
AGGTGCACGCCGACATGGGCGAACATCACGAAGCGGAGGTGGCACATTGACATCCTTAACTGAAATGCAGGCGGCTGAAAAGATCGCTATCCGCAAGGGTGTCATGGCTGCTATCTACCTAGCTGTGTTGTCGGTGATCGAGTACTTCATCTCGATAGGGCTCGAAAACCCACTGCGCGTTTCGCTTCTCCTCCCCTTCGTCGCACTAAAAGGTTGGATCATTCTGGACAGCTTCATGCACATCAAGGCGGTATTTGGGAAGGGAGACCACTAGTGGGCTACGGATCTCATGAATCAGCCATTTTGGATATGGAGGTCATCCAGCCGAAGGCAAACCGCATCGGGTTCTGGATGTTCCTCGCGTCGGAATCATTCCTCTTCGCAGCCTTCCTGACTACACGCTACGTGCTGTCAGGAACCATTAAGCCCGATCACCTCAACCAGAAGCTATCACTGCTCATCACCATGGTGTTGCTGATCTCGTCTGTCAGTGCCTACGCTGCCGAGATTGCGATCTCCCATGACAATCGCAAGGGGTTCATGAAGTACATGAGCGTCACCTTGCTCATGGGGGCTATCTTCATGGGCGGAGTAGTCCTTGAGTGGAAGGAGGGGCAGGAATTCTTCCCTCTTGGCTCTCTCACCGAAGGCGTCAACTATGCCGGTTCGTTCTTCTTATTGATTGGACTCCACGCATTCCATGTGGTGACCGGTCTCATTGCGCTCATCGTCGTGATGTCCTTGGCGGCCAAGGGCCACTACGGGTCTCATGACTACTGGGCGGTTGAAGGTTCAGTGAAGTATTGGCACTTTGTTGACCTTGCTTGGGTGATCATTTACCCAACCCTCTATCTCTTCTGAGCTATGAGCGTTCGGAAGTTCTTCACCATGGCCGGGCTGCTGTTGCTCACCATGTGGGCGTTGGTTGGCCTCGCTCTGGTCATCTACACCTCCGAATCTCGTCAGACCGTCAACGACTACGTAATCGACATCGCCGAAGGCTCTTCGGTGCTCATCGCCGCAGGTCAGAACCCGCTCAACATCGATGTTGCTTGGGACACGTTTGTGGGCGACAGCATCACACTTGCGAACGACGACACCGTGGCGCACACGTTCGGTCCGTGGACAGTGGCTGCGGGATCTACTGACCTGCACATCCTGACCAACTCACTGACCCGGTCCTACGCCTGCTCCCTTCATCCAAGCGGAGCTATATCGCTCAACGTGCAGCCGCGTAGTTTCGACTTCGGGCTGACCGTTAAACCTGCCTTGATGTTGGGCATCCCAACCGCTCTGGTGTTCACTTTCGGGCAGCTTCTGCGAGAGGCCCTCGAAGAGAAGAAGGACGAAGACGAGATCGTTGCAGATGGGTCTCCCGAACCAGCCCTCGACACCTAACCCGAGCTACGAACCTAGTTCCTAGCTGGGGCTAGATCCCTCGCACCTCTGTCACTAGCTCAGCCACTGCAGCCTTGGCATCACCGAACAGCATGAGCGTATTGTCTGCATAGAACAGAGGGTTGTCGATGCCAGCAAAACCTGGCGAGAGACTCCTCTTGATCACCACGACCGTGCTGGCATAATCAACGTTGAGAATCGGCATACCAAAAATCGGCGAAGCAGCGTCTTCGCGTGCTGAAGGGTTCACTACGTCGTTGGCACCCACCACCAAAGCAACATCAGTGTGACCGAACTCGGAGTTGATGTCCTCCATGTCGACCAGCAGGTCATAGGAGACATCGGCTTCGGCCAGCAAAACGTTCATGTGGCCAGGCATACGGCCGGCGACTGGGTGAATCGCATATCTCACGTTGACACCACGATCTTGCAACAGGTCGGCAAGTTCTCTCATGACGTGCTGCGCCTGAGCCACCGCGAGGCCATACCCAGGGATTATCACCACTGACCTGGCGTAGGCAAGTACGGGCGCCAGATCTTCAGGATTGGTGCGTCGAACCGGCTGGGTGCCCGTCTCGGCACCGCCCTCAACTACCGCACCGAACCCACCGGCCAAAACAGCCCACAATGTGCGGTTCATAGCCTTCACCATGATGCCAGTAAGGATCAAGCCGGACGCACCAACAATCGCTCCTGCAATGATGAGTACCGAAGAGTCAAGTGCGAAACCAGCCATCGAGGCAGCCACACCTGACAGGGAGTTGAGGAAGGCGATCACCACAGGCATGTCACCGCCACCGATCGGCAAGACTCGAAGCACTCCCAACGCAAGCGACAGGGCTACGAGCAGCCAAAATGAGGCCGATCCACCACTCGTCGCAAATGAGACAGCCGCGGCAAGAGCGACCACGCCCAGGAAGGTGTCGCCAACTCTCTGCCATGGATAGCTGACCGGGGTACCCTTTATCTTCCCAGCTAGTTTTGCCAGGGCGACCAAACTCCCAGTGAGGGTTATCCCGCCAATGAGCACCGAAGCTGCGAGGGCCGATGCAGGGACCAGGTCCTGAGTTGGCTGAGCAACGAAAGCAGACGTAGCAACAAGAGCTGAAGCACCACCACCGAGGCCGTTGAAACCAGCCACAAGCTCCGGCATAGACGTCATGGCAACGCGCTGTGCAGCAAGAACACCGATGCCGGCGCCAATCGCAAGCCCAACTATGACCCACCCGTAAGAAATCACCGACTGATCGACAAGCGTCACCGCGACGGCAACAAGCATCCCAAGGGCTGACAATCGGTTGCCCGAACGCGCCGTAGCCGGTGAGGACAGTCGTTTGATACCAAGGATGAACAGCACCACAGCAACCAGGTACACAAGTTGAGAGAGCTCAGCATTCATCGGTTGTCCTTCTTGAACATTTCCAACATGCGATCGGTAACCAGGAACCCACCCACGACATTGATAGTGGCGAACACAATGGCAACAACGCCGAGCACAGCTGCAGTGGCGGTGCTGCCAGCACCTGCAACGAGAATGGCGCCCACAAGGGTGATCCCACTGATGGCGTTCGAGCCACTCATGAGAGGCGTATGCAACGTGGGGGGCACCTTGGTGATCATCTCAAAACCCACGAACGAAGCGAGAATGAACACGGTGAGAGCGGCTATCAGGCCCATTTAGTTCCCCTCCAGAAGGGATCGGACTCGATCGTTGAGGAGGTTTCCACCTGAAGCAACGACGGCTCCGGCGGTGATCTCATCGTCGAAGTCCAGGCCGGTTTCTTCGTTGTAGAGATGGTCAACAAGTGCAACAAGATTGCGCCCAAAGAGAGTCGAGGCGTCGGAAGCAACAGCACTCACCAACTGGCCGCCAGCAACGATTGTTACACCGTTCACATTCACGTCGCCGCTCTCAGGAGTCTGACTGGTGTTCCCCCCAGTCGATGAAGCCAAGTCAATGATGACGGATCCTGGAGCCATGGCAGCGAGCGACTCATCGTCGATCAAGAGCGGTGCCGGTCGGCCGGGGATTTGGGCGGTAGAAATCACGATGTCAGCGGTTGAAACGTTCTTGCTGAGACCTCGAACGATCCGTCCTTGTTCGACGTCGGCAAGGGCCGTTGCATAGCCACCTTCTTCGGTGTGGTTTTCGAGCGATACCTCCACGAAGGTAGCGCCGAGGCTCTCGACTTGTTCTCGAGCAGCAGAGCGAACGTCGAACGCTGACACAACCGCTCCAAGCCGCCTACCGGTCGCAATCGCCTGCAGGCCGGCAACTCCAACGCCGAGTACCAGCAACCGAGCTGGCTTCACAGTGCCGGCTGCGGTGGTCATCATGGGAAGGAAACGCTGAAGTCGCGATGCACCTTCCAACACAGCCCGGTAACCAGCCGTGTTGGCTTGGGAAGACAGCGCGTCCATAGTTTGGGCGAGGGACGTACGAGGAACAGTTTCAAAGGCAATCGCTGTCGTGCCGCCGGTGGCAAGCACAGCCATGAACTCGGGCTGCTGGAAGGGAGCCATCATGCCAACCAGAGCCTTGGCTTGTTCGAATCCTTTGTCGGGCCCCAGCACGACGCCGGCAACAAGGTCAGCAGCTAGCACTGACTTGCGGGAATCAACTGATGCGCCCGCGCCGATGTAGGCGGCGTCGGGGAAGCCGGCTAGCGAGCCAGCGCCCTGCTCCACCACCACTTCATTGCCCGCTTTTATAAGGCGAGTAACAGTATCTGGAACGGCGCTTACGCGGCGTTCGCCAGGGATCGTTTCTTTGAGTACACCAATCAGCACTTCTTGATTTTAGTACCGCTGAGCAGATGAGCAGACATTACGAGCGGAAATCGAAGGGTGGGTAACCTGCTGGCCGCCCACCCTTCGGTCATCTGAGAAGCTGTTGTTCTGTCAGAGAGCGGAGAGCCCCACGGCTGCGATGATCGCAGCGAAGAGTAGAACGACGAGAACCAAGAGGATGATTGCCGGAATCACGACAACAATGACCGCTTGCCCCGTGGAGAGCCTGTGGCTCTCGCGAACAGCCACGACCGAAGTCGCCAGACCCCAAAGCGCAACAACCGGGCCAATGACGGGAACGATGGAAGCTGCACTCGGTGCGGCGGCGTAGCCAAGCGTCCGAATAAGACCTGAGTAGGTGGCCTCTCCACCAAACATCTTTCCGAGCAACAAGACAATTCCACTCCAGATGGCTAAGAAGATCGGAGCACCGATGGCCGATCCGATAACCCACCCAGCAATGCTTCCGTCTGCCTTGAATGCAGCGAGCAGACCACCAATCAGCGAAGCGGCTACGACGACCATGAGTGCTTCGCTCGTCTTTGACTCGTCACCATCTACTTCTTGGTAAAGAGTTGCGTCAAGCTTCACAGCTCGGATCACGCGTTCAATCATGTTTCCTCCTAGGAATTCCTTGCAGCAGTATGCCAGAACCGACCAACCCACCTTGGCAACTTTGTTGGCGAACCTACACTTTGGGCTTGGAACAAACGTCCCCTCTCCGTCGTCTCTGGAA
>CAXMSI010000124.1:0-5294 GCA_964196085.1 uncultured Acidimicrobiia bacterium
GATCTGCCCGCCATAACAAGTGTCGAGTATTGGGCAGCTCGGATCCCGGCCACGGATATCGCTGCGATGGTTTTAGAGCGGATCAGCGCCAGGGACCTAAGAATTTGCATCTGCTCGACATTCTCAGTGAGATCCCGGGAGGTGAGGCCTTTGTGGATTTGCTGATAACCGGCCAGGGCGTTGAACTCGTCGATCCGTGCTTTGACGTCGTGCCGCGTGACTCGCTCTCGAGCGTCAATCGAGGAGAGATCAACCTGATCAATAACTGCTCGGTAGGCTTCAACGGCTTCAACGGGTACCGAAATGCCAAGGTCTTGCTGACCAGCTAGAACGGTGAGCCAGAACCCTCGTTCGAGGAGAATCTTGGCATGCGGACTCCATATGTCCACCATCTCATTGGATGCGTACCGGGTGGCCAGAACGTTAGGGATCGCCGAATTGTCAGTCACCTGACCAGTCTACCGCCACGGCCCCTGAAGAGAAGCTCCCGCACATCAGACAGAAAGTCTTACGAACGGGCTCGGGAAGTGTCGGTCGTGGTTGTAGTCGTTGTCTCTCTCGCTATCATCGGAATACACGCTTTGGGAGAACCCACATGATCATTGTCAACACCGAGACCGTCCCCGGTCAGGAAATTGTCGAACTGAAGGGTCTTGTCCAGGGGAGCACCATTAGGGCAAAGCACATCGGTCGCGACATTGGTGCTGGGTTAAAGAACCTTGTAGGTGGCGAACTCACCGGATACACGGAGCTGTTGCGAGAATCGCGACAACAGGCAACGGACCGGATGGTGTCAGAGGCAACCGCTTTAGGCGCCAATGCTATCGTCAACGTTCGGTTCACGACAGCTTCGGTGGCCGCTGGTGCCGCAGAGATGTATGCGTATGGAACCGCTGTGGTTACTCGACGAATCGTAGAGGGTTAGTCGTGGAGTTTCTTATCCAGCTGGTGATCTTTGGGGGCCTCATGGCTCTGGGGGGCTGGGGGTTCTATCGCGAACGCGCTCATATTGCTGATCTCGACAAGCGTGAAGCAGCCATGACCCTTCCAACTTCGAACCTCGGTGCTCCTGTACCCGCTTTTCGTGCGAGGAACGCGATGATGGTGACTGGCAGCGTTGTGCAAGCCGCTGATTACCTCAAGATGTTCCTGTTCACCTTCGTCAGCCTATTCGGCGGTGAGTCGCAGTCGCTTAGTCGAGTGATGGTGAGAGCCAGGCGCGAGGCTCTCTTAAGAGCTCAGCAAGACGCCCTCGAATTCGGCGCCAAGGCCTTGATCAATGTCCGATTTGAGACATCTACTCTTGGACAAGTAAGTGGTAGGAACGGGTTGGCCGCCACAGAAGTGCTGTGCCACGCCACAGCAGTTTTGTGACTCGGAGAGTTTCGAACAGCCAAGCAAGACGGATTGCTCTTGGAGCTCAGGGTTTTGATAGGCAGCGACCTCCCAAGGTTGACCGACGACACCTGAGGCGGGCCATGGTTGACATGCAGGTGCTCCAGCTCGACAGTGTGAATGTGTGTGTGCGTAGTCACTACATGCCGCTGTTCTCACGACTGGGTTCCTACCGGAAGGAACTCATCGACGAGATGACGTATCAAGACAAGGAGTACTTCGAATACTGGGGTCATGTGGCATCTCTTGTTCCGATTGAGATGTACTCGTTGTTCGAGTTCCGCCGAGATCGAAAGTGGATGTGGGGTAACCTGAAAGAGGTTCTTGCCGAAAGGCCTAGATTCGCCGATGAGATCGAAGAGCGAGTCAGGCAAGAAGGCCCAGTTAAGACTGGGGATCTGGAGGAACCTGGGCAACGAACCGGAGCATGGTGGGGTTACAGCGCCACAAAACACGTTCTTGAACACCTGTTTGGCAAGGGCCTGCTTGTGACGGCGCATCGGCGCAATTTCACTCGCTATTACGACACGCCCGAGAAGGCTTTGCCCGACCATGTGTTTGGCCAGCAGGTGCACACCAGGGAATCTTCGTACCGAGAACTGATCTTGTCTGGATGCCGTGGTGTTGGCGTCGGAACAGTCGAGGACGTACTGGACTGGTGGCGCCTGAACAAGCCGATTGGCCGGCCGATCTTCGCTGACTTGGTGTCAGAAGGTCTTATTGAGGAGGTGCTAGTGGACGGATGGGACAAGCCAGCCTTCATGCTTCCAGGGACTCGGGTGCCCAGAAGTATCGAAGCCCAAGCACTTCTGACCCCCTTTGATCCCGTGGTGTGGAATCGGGATCGAGCCTTGCGGCTTTATGGCTTTCACTACCGGATCGAAATCTACGTGCCAGAACCCAAACGACAATACGGGTACTACGTCTATCCGTTCCTTTTGGGGGACGCAATTGTTGCCAGAGTCGATCTCAAATCCGATCGTGCTGCCGGAGTGCTACTTGCTCAAGCTAGTTGGCTTGAAGCCGGCCAAGACCCCCACCATGTCGGCCCGAAACTGCGTGAGTCGCTCGAAGAAATGGCTGCATGGCTCGGACTAGACAATATAAGGGTTGTGAACAAGGGGACCCCTGCCCTCGTAAAGGCGTTGGTGGGCAACTAGATAACTGTTAGCTACCTGTCTGCTATCCGTTGAGGGTTTTTACGCGCAAGTCTTCTCGATATGCGACAAGCTTGGCTTCCATGTCTGGATTCGTCATTGCGATCATCTGAACGGCGAGGAGTGCAGCGTTGTTGGCAGCATCAATCGCCACTGTTGCTACGGGGATACCAGTGGGCATTTGGACGATTGAGAGCAGCGCGTCCATCCCGTCGAGGGTGGCCGACAACGGTACCCCAATCACGGGGACGAGCGTCAACGCGGCAAGGACGCCTGGCAGAGCTGCGGCCTTTCCAGCCCCTGCAATGATTACATCGATGCCGTTGTCGCGAGCCCCACGTCCGAACTCGATGGTTTCGTCAACACACTTGTGTGCCGAAATCACGCGGACGTCGGCTTCGACTCCGAATGAGGTGAGCATGGCCTCAGCCTTCTCCATGATGGGCCGGTCGGAGCCAGACCCCATGATCACTGCAACTTTCGGCACGGACGCTCTCCTATATGTGGTGCAAACCCCAAATCTACCCGATCCCCACCCTTGACCCAACCAACCCAAGTGCACCCATACGTGTCGCCAGGCCCAGGCCTTGCAGACACATATGCCTGCACTCAGGGGGTTTGGGCGATATCTGTGCGGTGTTGGGAGCCCTTGAAGCGGACCTGGTTGACCGCTTCGTAGGCAATGGATCTGGCTTGGGCGACCGTCTCGCCCAGACCAACAATGCTGAGGACTCGACCACCGGATGTCATCAAATGTTTGGGTTCTTGGGAAGTGCCGGCGTGGAAGATGAGGACGTTTTGGCCAGCTGCCTCCGCAACGCCTGAGATGCTGTTGCCTTTGCGAGGTTTGACCGGGTAGCCCGAGGCCGCCATGACGACATTGACTGCAGCCGTGTCGGACCATTCCAACGTGTGATTAGCAATTCCGGTCGTGGATGCTGCATACAAGATCTCGAGGAGGTCACTCTTCATAAGGGGGAGCACGACCTGTGTCTCGGGATCTCCAAGGCGGGCGTTGAACTCGATGACCTTTGGACCCTCTGAAGTAATGGCCAGACCGACGTAGAGGAACCCAACGAATGGACTCCCGTCTTCGGCCATGACTCGTAGAGTCGGGTACACCACCTGTCGCATCACGTCGTCAACGAGGGTGGAAGGTAATTCGCCCACAGGGGAGTATGAGCCCATGCCGCCAGTGTTGGGGCCGCGATCCCCATCAGAAAGGAGTTTGTAGTCGCGTGCGGGTTGGAGAGACACAGCGTTGGTGCCGTCGCAAATCGCGAAGACCGACAGTTCTGGTCCGTCGAGGTACTCTTCGATCACGACCGTGGCGCCTTCACCGCCAAAGCTTCCACTGAGACACTCTTCCACCCAAGCCTTTGCTTTTGTGAGGTCGTGGGTAACGAGTACGCCCTTGCCAGCAGCAAGACCGTCGGCCTTGATTACGTAGGGTTCAACCGCCGCGTCGAGGTGAGCAGCGGCAGGTGCCGCTTCTTGGAAAGATTGGTAGGTACCCGTAGGAACGCCAGCGCGAGCCATCACTGACTTAGCGAAGGACTTGGAAGCTTCAAGTTGGGCCGCTTTACGCGTAGGCCCGAAGACCGGAATTCCAAATTGGCTCAATGTGTCGGCCAATCCGGCCGCTAGGGGAGCTTCAGGGCCGATTACCACGAAGTCGATTCCCATCTGCTTGGCGAGTGCTGCAACAGCGCCCACCTCGGTTGGTGAAACCCCTTCGATGATTGGGCCAAGTGTGGCAAGACCAGGGTTACCGGGCAACGAGATGAGCTCGGTGCAAAGGGGGCTTTGGACGAGCTTCCAACCCAGTGCATGCTCTCTTGCACCCGACCCAATGAGAAGGACCTTCATCGTTCGAGTAGTTGCTGCCGTTCAGGACCAACCGAGATCCACCGAAGGGGGGTGTCGACTGCCTGCTCGATGTATTTGACGTAGTGCTGGGCCTCCGTTGGGAGGTCGTCCCAGTGGCGTGCGCCGGTCACATCCACCTTCCAACCGGCGAAGGTTTCATAGATGGGCTGAACGCGGGCAAGCTCCCGTTGATCCCGCGGGAACTCGGTGATCACTTCTCCGTCAAGCATGTAGGAGTTGCAGAGTTTGACCTCACCAAAGGCGGAAAGGATGTCCAGCTTTGTGAGAAAGATGCCGGTGAGGCTGTTGATTCGCGCCGCGTAGCGCAGCGCAACCAGATCCAACCAGCCTGGTCGACGGCGGCGACCGGTCACTACTCCATACTCGTGGCCGAGGTCGACCAGGGTCTCGCCGTCTTCGTCAAAGAGCTCTGTTGGGAACACTCCGGCTCCGACGCGGGTGATATACGCCTTCGAAACACCGACAATCTCGTCGATTGCCTTTGGCCCAAGCCCGGTCCCGGTGGTCACACCTCCGGCGGTTGGGCTTGAGGAGGTGACATAAGGATATGTACCGTGGTTGATATCAAGCAAGGTTCCCTGAGCCCCCTCGAAGAGTACGTCAAGGCCAGCCTTGACGGCCTGATGCATCACGATGGTGGTGTCGGCGATATCGGAAAACGCCAAATCGGCGCGGTCGATATCTGTCTGGTTTCGCAGAATCTGCACGCCGACGCGGAATTTCTCATCATTGGCCCAGCGGCGCGAAATATCGAGGACGTCCTGCATGTCGGCGGATTGGTCGAGCTTTTCTTCGAGGCTCGCCTTCATAGCGTCGGCGTCGGGCAGCTCGATAAAATCGGCGTCGAGCACG
>CAXMSI010000125.1:0-324 GCA_964196085.1 uncultured Acidimicrobiia bacterium
CTATTCGCAGAGCAGTCTGGGCTTGACCTAGACAAGACTATTTCTGCTGTAGCGGGTGGGGCGGCCGGTTCATGGATGCTGTCCAATCGTGGCCCACAGATGGCCCGCTCGTTTTGGGATCCGGGGTTCACGATCGACCTGCAACAGAAGGATCTTCGACTAGTGCTTGAGGCAGCCAATGAGGCCAGCGTGCCCCTTGCTGGCACTGCGCTGGTGCACGGTCTCTACACAAAGCTCCAAGAAGACGGCAAAGGAAGCGAAGGAAATCACGCCCTTGTAAAGGCTATTGCTGCACTGGTCGAGAAAAGCAACCTCGCCTAGCCA
>CAXMSI010000125.1:334-5252 GCA_964196085.1 uncultured Acidimicrobiia bacterium
AAAAGCCTGTCCGCATAGCTTCGACACGTTCAAAGGCGGACAGCCCCTCAACTCCTCCGAGGAACAGCAGGGATTGAATCGCCTCATCCAAATCGCCCGGACTCAGGAAGATGCGCGACGTCTCATCTCCTGGAACTTGCTCTATCCCAGTCACCATCTCCGAGGCCCAGTCACCAACAAAGCAGTCGCCCCGCAGGATGGCAGTCGGCCCGCTTGTGTCGAGTCCAAGTTCGCTGACTCCCTTAAGTGCCCAACCCTGCGCCAGAATCATGCCTGGGCCAAAGTCGCCGAATTCCTCGAATAGGGGTTGCAAGACTTCGTCTACTTCGAAGTGAATAGTGTCATCGTCCCGGCACCAAACCGCCCCAAGCGTGTGCGCTGCGTCAGCGCAGTTCAGAAACTCGCCGCTGCTCAGCAGCGAAAGGTCCTCAAAACCAGACCATTGGAAGCCCGAGTCAATTCCAAGGTCGGACCAGTAGGTGTCGAGGAGGGCGGTCAGCGATGGGATAACATCTTCTGCAGGTAGGTTTCCGCCGGACTGCTGTTCTTGCAGCGACCCGAATCCTGCCTCGGTCACGGCAACACCAACCTCTTCCAACTCTGCGCAGTAGGCCGGCCCTTGCCGAAGGCCATCTCCAAAGTGCCCAAGGCGATCGAAACCGTTCCCGTGCGCATTCCGAGAGTTGGCTCCAATCCCGACCGGGTCACGAAAGATCAGGAACCCCGCAGCTGCGGTATCCAGGTCATCCGCTAGCACAGCAAGATCGGACCTTCGTTCAGCAAGTGAGCCAACCCACGCCCCTGCAAAACAGTCCGCCTGCAGTTCCCTCAGGATCGTGGGACCTCGCACAGATCCACGTTGCTGCACCGCATGCCCCCATTCATGGGCCAGCACCAGTGCTACTGCGAAGTCTCCGAATCGGCCATAGAGATCGGGAAACAACACTTCGTTGTCCCAAGAGATGGAGTCGTCTGCAGGGCAGTAGAAGGCGTTCCCAACAGCGGTTTCACCATCGAAATCACCATCACCACAGGTAGGCCGATCGCCAAGACCCAGGTTGTAGGGCACAAACTCAGCGATGGTTTCGTAGGGATTACCGTACAGCTCCGGGTAGACATCCGCCCAAAACAGATCGAGATCATTGATCGTGCCATTGATCAGAAGTTCGTAGGAGGCCGGTCCCGCTACCTCGACTTCGATCCGATCGGGATCCGGCCCTGCCCGATCTTCCTTGGGGGTGCCTTGGGCCGAGCCAGCTTTGGGCTCCGTCGTGGTAGTAGTTGTCGTTGCTATCAACTCAGCGGGCACCACGCAAGCTGCACTGACCAACCCAACTAGGACAAACGTGAGCATGAAAGGTCTCATGAGAACAACCTACCTTGTCTACCGCTTAGCTGGAATGGCAGCTGATCCACCCATGACCATGTGGTCCTATGGAGTGGTGTTGGGCCGTACACATGCAGCGCCCCCTTGTGAGCCGGAGACGGGTACCCCTTGTTCCGCTCGAACTCATACCATGGGTATTGCTGTGCGAGCAACACCATTTGCCGGTCTCGGGTGACCTTCGCTAGGACGGATGCAGCAGCGATGGCGAGCGACTTTCGGTCACCGCCCACCACCATCCTGTCAGCGCCAATAAAATTCCATTTCCCATCAGCGAGGAGCGCGTCGGGTGCAACTTGCAGCCGGTCAATAGCCCTCGATGCTGCTAGCTCCTGGGCTGCTGACATCCCCAGCCGGTCGCACTCAGCCGCCGAGGCATTCCCTACAGCAGAAGACAGCGCCCACTGGGTAATCTTGGTCGCAAGTGCTTCACGCCTCTGCACCGACAATAACTTTGAATCACGGACGCCTCTCAGCCTGTGCTCTTTCGGGACAACGACAATCCCAACCGACACCGGACCGGCCCACGCTCCTCTGCCCACCTCGTCGGCTCCTCCAACTGCGCTGAACCCAAGGTCCCAAAACTCCCGCTCATGAGACATCGGTGGTGGCGCGCTACGCAAGCGAGCCACTCAGTTGACCCGCTGAGACGCAGCGAGGTTCTTTAAGAACTGATGCTCAGGACCCAATCGAGCCACAACGTCGGCCCACAACCGCCCGACGCCCCTGGCAAGCAGGTCACCGGGTTCAAAGGGGGCAACCAACCAAGTCCGCTCCGCGAGTTCCTGGTCGAGTTGACCAGCTGACCATCCACTGTATCCCGCGAACACCCGAACCGACCCTGCCCCTTCGTTGGCCGACGACGCCTCAAGGTCGACAAGCGCAAGGCCCTCAGACAGCAACACACTGCCTGGCCGAGCGAGGGTTATCGCAATTGCTGTGTCAACTTCCACCGGCCCGCCCAGGAATACATGTTGGGGCTGAGAAATAGCGTCACTCCAGTCGGGTAGGTAGTTGAGAACCGAATCCACACTGACTTTGTTTATGACCACCCCAATTGCGCCGGCTTCATCGTGTTGCCAGACAAGAATTACAGAGCGTCCGAATGCTGTGTCAACCAACGACGGGCTAGAAACCAACAGAAAGGGGACCATACCGAGATGCTAGTTGTATCCCCCTAGTCTCCGCTGCATCGCAACCACGTGGGGCGAACTTCACCTCGGGGGCTCGAACCACTCCCCTTCCGGAGGATTGTATTGGTTTCAGACAAGTGCCAAAGACTCGTATATATCTCGAAAGTTATCTTCAGCAAGTCGGGCGTTGCCCCCCGACTTCTGGTATCACGGCTGCGTGGTAAATTGAGGGTTCGTTACCACAGGTGAGGGAGAGCGCAGTGCGCATTGGATTAATTGGACTGGGGCGGATCGGACGAAATATCGTCCGACAAGCAGAGGACAACCCGAACCTCGAAGTCGTTGCAATCGCTGATTACGCATCAGCTGACGGCCTAGCTTACTTACTCAAGTACGACTCCATCTACGGGCGCTTCAAGGCAGAAGTGGCGCACACTGAGGACTCTATATCCATCGATGGTCGCTCCATCCCTCTGGTTGATGGTCGCGACCCGGCCTCAGTTGACTGGGCATCTTTCAACGTCGATGTTGTCATCCAAGCGATCGGCTCCCCTACGACCCGAGCCTGGAGCGAAGCGCTGCTGACTGCCGGTGCCCCTAGGGTCATCGTAGCCTCAACACCCGAGGTTCCAGGGCAGATTCCCGTCTACGTCCCCGGTGTTAGCGATGCCTCCGTCCTCGACGAGCCAATCATCTCGATGGGATCCAACACTGCTCAAGCAGCTGTTCCAGTGCTCGCATCGCTGATGGAAGCGTTCGGCGTAGAACGAGGGTTCCTCACCACAGTTCATGCCTTCACGTCCAATCAGCGACTCGCTGATTCCCCGACAGACGGCTTACGTTCCAGTCGAGCCGCTGGGGACAACATCATCCCGAGTCCAAGTAACTCAGCTGAAGTCATTGCCCAAGTGCTCCCAGCGCTCGAAGGCAAGCACATCGCGACTGCCCTAACCGTCCCCGTGCCCGATGGGTCGACCATTGACATGGTTGTCGAGCTATCTAAACCAGCTACGGCCGAAGAGATTAACGGTGCGTTAGAGGCTGCTTCTGAGCGTCTCGGCGCAGGTCTCGACGTCACACACGACCCGATTGTCTCTACCGACGTTATTGGAGTGCTCTCGTCGGGGATCGTGGACGCAATTTCTACCACTGTAACTGGAGGAACCATGGTCAAGTTGATCATCTGGTTCGACAATGGCTGGGGCTACACCGCCCGTATCATGGAAGCCTTGGAAGGATCGTCCAAATGACCACTCGCGTAGCAATCAACGGTTTCGGCCGAATAGGACGTGCCGTATTTCGGATTATCGAAGAGCGCGGCGACGATATTCAGGTCATCGCTATCAACGATCTATCTGATGATGACGTACTTGCGTACTTGCTGAAGCACGACACGGTGATGGGCGAATTCCCGGGTGATGTTTCTGTTGCTGACGGCGTTATGACTGTCAACGGCAAGGACGTTCAAATGCTCATGGAACGCAGTCCTTCCGATCTCCCTTGGGGAGAGCTGGGAATAGACGTCGTTGTAGAGGCGACAGGCGTCTTCAGGCTTCGCGCCCAGATTCAACAGCACATTGACGCTGGCGCCAAGAAAGTCATTCTCACCGTCCCCGCCAAGGACAAGGTTGATGCAACCATTGTGCTTGGTGTCAACGAAGACGAACTCAATGCTGACCAAGAGATTCTGTCAAACGCATCATGCACCACAAACTGCTTAGCGCCCATGGCGAAGGTTTTAGATGAAGCCTTCGGCATCGAGCACGGCACGCTGACCACGGTACATGCCTACACGAACGACCAGCGTCTGGCCGATGTACCCCATGCTGATCTGCGCCGTTCCCGAGCTGCGACAGAGAACATCATCCCTACATCCACCGGCGCTGCCGCGGCTGTAGGCAGAGTCCTGCCCTCTCTAGAGGGTCGCATCACGGGTATGGCAATGAGAGTCCCTGTTGCCGACGGGTCAACCGTGGATCTCACGGTGCGGCTTAAGAACGATGCAACCGTAGAGGGTATCAACGCTGCATTCAAGACTGCAGCAGAGGGAGAACTCAAGGGCATCCTTGAATACTCCGAGGAGGAGCTCGTATCCTCTGACATCATTGGCAACCCCTACTCGACTATCTTCGACGCGGGTGCAACCCAGGTGATTGACGGCAAGTTTGTCAAGATCATGGCCTGGTACGACAACGAGTGGGGCTACTCGAATCGAGTTGTCGACCTGATCGGCCGGTTGGCTGCGCTTTAGGCCACACAACTCCAGCTATCCGTATACAAGGTTCGTGCCTCGGCAACGCTAGCTTTTTCTGGTTGGACTTATGCCAAGCTAAACCTCGTAACCACAGGCGAGTGCTCGGCACAAGCATCGGTCAGGAGATCCCTGCCCTAAGGCGTCGCT
>CAXMSI010000126.1:0-560 GCA_964196085.1 uncultured Acidimicrobiia bacterium
AGAGGACAAAGCCTCAGCCACCCTCCTGGCTCGGGGACTACCAGCCTCACCTGGAGCAAGCTGGGGCAAGCTTGCTTTCACAGCCCAAGAGGTAGTGGAGCGTGCTGCGGCAGGTGAGCAAGTGCTACTCGTACGCCAAGAAACCTCTCCCGAGGATGTCGAAGGTATGCATTCCGCATCCGGGGTACTTACCTCAACAGGAGGCATGACGTCGCACGCTGCTGTTGTTGCTCGGGGCTGGGGGAAGTGCTGTGTTGCTGGTGCAGCCGCTGTGGAGATCGACGCCGATGAGCGTCAAGTCACGATCGGAGATCGCGTCTACGGTCCAGAGGACGTCCTCTCAATTGACGGATCAACGGGTGAAGTGTTCGATGGGCGGGTAGAAGGCCCGGTTCCATCTCTGTCGGGAGACTTCGAGACAATCATGGCTTGGGCTGACGACGAACGACGCCTCGAAATCAGGGCAAACGCTGACTCGCCAGAAGACGCCGCCCGAGCAAGGCGTTTCGGAGCGACCGGCGTTGGCCTCACTCGAACCGAGCATATGTTCTTCGAAGGCA
>CAXMSI010000126.1:570-5238 GCA_964196085.1 uncultured Acidimicrobiia bacterium
CAATGCGGCAGATGATCCTTGCCGATTCCACCCAGGGCCGAATTGAGGCTCTTGATCGGTTGTTGCCGTATCAACGCAAAGACTTTGAAGGCATCCTCACTGCTATGGATGGGCTGTCTGTAACGATACGTCTCCTTGACCCGCCTTTGCACGAGTTTCTGCCTGCAGATAAGGACAGCCAACGAGAGCTCGCTGAGGAAATGGGCGTGGCTCGAAAGGTGATTAAGCGCCGAGTTGATTCACTCCATGAGAGCAACCCAATGTTGGGACACCGTGGTTGCCGCCTAGCCATCACCTTCCCAGAGATCTTGAGGATGCAGGTCACAGCCATCGTGGAAGCGACGGTGGCTTGTAGAGAGAAGGGGATCGATGCTCGCCCTGAGATCATGATTCCCCTGGTGGGCAATAGCAAGGAACTTGGCCGTTTACGGGGTGAAGTGAATGCCACGATTGCTGCAACAACTGAGCGGCTTGGGTACGAGGCACAATTGGATATCCCGATTGGGACGATGATCGAGATTCCAAGAGCTGCGCTCACTGCTGCGGCTGTGGCCCAAGAGGCTGACTTCTTCTCATTTGGGACGAACGACCTAACCCAGCTCACATCGGGTTTCAGCCGCGACGATATCAGTGGGTTCCTACCCGAGTACCTTTCGAGCGGCCTGCTGGAAGCTGATCCGTTCCAGACAATTGATACAGAAGGAGTGGGACGGCTCGTCAGGTTCGCCACCGATGAAGGACGTGGGGCAAAACCGGGACTGAAAGTGGGCGTTTGTGGCGAGCATGGGGGAGACCCATTGTCGATAGCGTTCTTCGATAGCGTTGGACTTGACTATGTGAGCTGCTCGCCGTTTCGGGTGCCAACAGCACGGCTCGCCGCTGCCCAGTCGGCTATCCGTGCGAGAGAACGCTAGATTTTCGATCACTGCAGGATGAGGAGAGTTTGTGGCTAAAGGTGGAGCAAGAGTCAAGAAGGATGAGCCCACGGCACCAACGCCGTTTGGTATAGGTATGGGTGAGATGCTCACGGTGGGCTGGAAGGGGTACCGGAACAATTTTCTTTCCGTGACCGCACCGGGGGTCGTCACCTTCTCTTTTCTTGCGCTCAGCTTCCTACTTGCTCAGAGTGTGGGTGGCATTTGGCAGCAGACCTTGGTCCTACTGGGAGGCCTTGTGGTAACCAGCGCGGTGTCTCTGCCTTGGTACCGGGCCGCCCTGAACGCATTTGACGGCGTGGATACTCGTTTGAGTAGCCTCCTCCACCATCCAGGCCGGTTCGGGACGATGATGTTCGCCTCGGTCTTTGTTTGGGCCGGCGTTCAATTCGGTCTTCGATATCTGAGAGGCATCCCGTCGGTATTCGTCATCATCCTCTACGGGTTCTACGGATTCATCATCACGGAGCACCCAGAAGTCGGGGGGATGAAGGCTCTTGGGCAAAGCGTGCTCCTTGGACAGGGCCGGAAGATGGGTATTGCTGTGGTGGCCGCTGTATTGATTCTTCTCAACCTTGCCAGTGCGCTACCGGTCGGCTTGATTCTGTCTGCCCTTCCAGGTTCGGAGACCGGCCCGCTCGCGCAGGGTCTAGCGGTTGTTTTCCTGATATTCACAACAAGTTGGTCGATGGTGTGTGGTGCAGCGGTGTATCGGATGCTTCAAGGAAGGACTCTTCATGAAGGAACTTAAGGGAGCAGGCGCTTCAGCCGGAATCGTGGTCGGGCCGGTTTTCATAATCTCGGACGAGCAAGGGGAGATCCCAGAACTCGAGTCTCCTGTGGATGCGATCCGCCAGGCGAGCAACGATGTGAGAGACCAACTGGTTGAGCTTTCGGCTGCCGCTGCTGAACTGGGTCGAACAGAGCCCGCCGAAATCCTCAATGCCCAGTCGTTGATGGCTGAGGATCCGATGTTGATCGACGAGGTGGAGTCCCGGCTAGGTGACGGTATGAACCTGGGTGACGCCATCCACGGAGCGAGAGACCAAGTGGCGGACATGTTGGCGTCCATGAACGACGAGTATTTGGCCGCTCGTGCCCATGATGTTCGTGAAGTTGCTGACCGCATCTTTCGGCACCTCTCGGGTGTCACCGCCCAAGGTCTATCCGACATGACCACACCGGCTGTTGTGGTAGCAAGTGCGCTGACGGCGGCCGAGACAGCAACCATGGACGTGGACTTCGTGCTCGGGTTCGCTGCTGCCGAAGGGGGCCCCACGGGACATGTTGCAGTGATCGCCCGGTCGTTGGGGATCCCGGCAGTTGTTGGGACAGTCAATCTCATGGAGGTCGTGACAGCGGGAGACGTCGTCGGTATCGATGGGAGTTCAGGCAGGGTCGCCGTCAATCCTTCGGAACAGGTTGTTCTGGAGTTTGAGAGCGATCGCCTGAAATACGAAGCTCAGAAGCGAGCGGCAGCCCTTTACAAGGGTCGCCCCGTGACTTTCGGGAACCGCCCTATTTCGATTGCTGCAAACGTCGCGAGCGGGCCTGATATCGCCTCAGCGGTTGCCGCTCAGTCTGATGGAGTTGGACTATATCGGACCGAGTTCTTGTTTCTGGATGGAGATAGTGCACCAACTGAAGATGAGCAATACGCTCTCTACAGAGCTGCTGTTGAAGCGTTCGAGGATACTGTTGTGGTGCGAACCTTCGACATTGGCGGGGACAAGCCGGCCCCATATCTCGAGCTTCCAGAAGAAGAGAACCCGTTCCTCGGGGTTCGCGGAGTCCGACTCTACGATCAATTCGCTGAGCTCTTCCAGAGTCAGGCGCGAGCCTTGCTGCGAGCAGCAGTGCATGGGAAATTATCTGTAATGATTCCGATGGTTGGAACGGTAGATGACCTGACGGGTGTTCGTCACCACTTCGATGTCGCCAGAACCCGACTCGCCTCGGAAGGGGTGCCTTACGGCGACATCAAGCTGGGCGTCATGATTGAAGTCCCGTCTGCTGCACTCAACGCTAAGCAACTCGCTCAGACCGCTGACTTCTTCAGTATTGGCACCAATGACCTCACTCAATACACGATGGCGGCAGACCGGACGGCTGGGACCCTTGCGCACTACAGTGATGCGGCCCACCCTGCAGTACTTCGACTCTGCAAGATTGCGGCTAAAGCGGCGAACAAGCGTGGAATCACGATTTCGGTTTGTGGCGAATCCGCAGCTGACCCCGTCACAGCACTGCTTTTCGCAGCTATGGGCGTCCACAAACTTTCGGTTTCTCCGGTGGCTGTCGACATGGTGCGCTCCACGATTGACAACGCCGATGCCGACGTGGTCAAGGATCTTCTGAAAAGGGCTCTAAAGGCCAATTCGGCTGGCGAGGTTAGGCAGCTCATGGCGTCGGTAATCTAGGCTCGATCGTGCCAGTACCTCTCGACAGTCGACAACTGAGGATTCTGCGGTTCCTGCTGTCAGAGGAAGAACCGGTTAGCACCGCGAGCATTGCTCTCAGCCTCGGGCTAAACCAGCGCGCCGTGCGCTACAAATTGCCTGGTATTCAGTCCCATCTCAGGCTGGACACTGGGCTGTCGCTAGAGCAACGTCGCGGGGTGGGTATCTCTGTTGTGGGCACCTCGGAGGATAAAGAGAAAATGGTGGCTTCCCTGATGCACTCAGAGGGGGTGTCACCGCGAGTTCTCGCAGCGCCCGAAAGGGAGCAGGTGGTCAAGGCCATCTTGCTTTCGGCTGCTCCGGCGGCCGTCACGTTGGATGGTGTTCAATCAGCACTTGAGGTCTCCCGAACTACTTGCAGGAGGGACATCAAGACCGTTGAACCCTGGCTTGAAGGGCACGGCCTTGTGCTCTCACGCCGACCGGGGGAGGGCGTATCGGTAGTGGGGAGCGAAGCCTCGGTCCGCAGGGCGATGGTAAAATTGATTCTGGAGTCTGTTCCCGTCGCAACGCTTGTCGAGGCAGCCGAGGTCGGAGTGACGGCGAGTTCGTTGATGAGAACAACTATCTCATCGGGCCTTCTTGACTTCCTATCGACCATTCCCCTTCGCCAATGTGCTGAACTCACAGAAGGGCGCGAGCTTGCAGGTGGCGCTGGGCCGTCAGAGACGGTGCTCACGCTCTACCTTGCGGTCACGCTAAAGCGACTAGGGGATGGGCATCAGATTGAGATGGACGCTGGCCAGCTCCGTTCGTTCTCAGACCACCCGGTAGCTTCGGCGTCATCGAGGGTTGCAGCTGGTCTCTACCGGTCGTTGGGCACCAAGCTTCCCAACATCGAAGTTGCTGGGATTACCTCCATGATTCTCGGATTCGGATTTCATGAAGAGAAAGTGGGCAACGAGGCCAAAGGCTACGACGTTGACGGATGGGTCGACACCGCTGTGTCCCTCGCAGCGAAGGCTCTACATCCGATTTTGGCCGATGATGACGAACTTAAGAGAAGTCTTCGTCACCACTTCCAGCGGTTGACCGGTCGCCTTGATTACGGGGTGCCGGTCTATAACCCGTTGCTTCGGGAGGTGGCTGAGCGATACCCGGCCGTTCACAAGGTTGCGTTCGCGGTAGCAGATCAACTCACTGAGAGCATGGCCCGGGCCCTGCCCGAAGACGAGGTTGGGTTTATCACCATGTATCTCTCAGGCGCTATGGAACGGGCTCATTTGTGGCCTCGAAGGCGGGTGATCGTGTTGTGCCCCGCCGGCATGGCAACT
>CAXMSI010000127.1:0-274 GCA_964196085.1 uncultured Acidimicrobiia bacterium
AAACACCACAGAGACAGCTGCAGACAGCAACATTGCGTGCAATGGACTGACACGAATCTTTCGCCGTTTTAGAAGGGATCTATTGCGTCTGCGCTGCCGCGGCACAACAACAGCTGGGCAGCACGGCATTACGCCGGCAGGCTGAGTTGGCACTGAAGTCATTGCTGATCCCCGGAGAGACTGGTATCAGACAGATCGGCAGCCAATCCTCCCTGCTTTAGCGCTCTACCCCAGCGCCATCGCAATCACCATCGCAGTGGTGTCGGTGTGGGTA
>CAXMSI010000127.1:340-4837 GCA_964196085.1 uncultured Acidimicrobiia bacterium
TGCTTTTCATCACGGCCTCTTTGCCCGCGAACCGAGCTGCGAAACGCCGACTGGGGAGCGCGAACCTCGTGGCGTACTCCCGTTCGTGAGCTGTGAAACACCGCTCGGCGAACCGTGGATACTTCTCCATTAGGGCAGCAATGCGGTCGATCTCACATAAGTCAAGTCCAAGTCCAAGGGTTTCCATATCTCGCAGGATAGAACGCCGCGAACCGAACACGGATCAGCCCTCGCCAGATGCCGACAAGCCAAGTACACTATTGCTCACAACTGAGAACGCACACCTTCCAGCGCCAGGCCCACATGTGGGTGACGAGGAAGAGGGTTATCGAAGTATTCGGCGGATACCCTCTCGGCTCTCAAGAGTCGTTACGAAGCAGCTAAAAACCTGAGAGCAATCTCAGAACAAAGCCTGCTTTGATCTTGATGCACTGGCTTCATCGCCACCCGACCGACTGGTCACCCGCGTTCTCCAGATGAAGGAGACTTGTATGTGTGGAATCGTTGGCTATGTAGGCCAAAAGAGTGCTGTTGACGTCATCCTTCCAGGCCTTGCTCACCTCGAATACCGAGGATATGACTCAGCCGGCATCGCCACCCTCGGCCAAGACGGTATCGACCGTGTCCGCCAGGCTGGAAGGATCGATGACCTCAAGGCAGCCTTTGAAGGCAACCACGGAACAGCCAGCACAGGCATTGGGCATACCCGCTGGGCAACTCACGGGCCGCCAGTTGAGAAGAATGCTCATCCCCATGTGGATTGTGCTTCCTCTATCGCTGTTGTTCACAACGGCATCATCGAGAACTACGCAGAGATCAAGGACCGTCTCGAAGTCACAGGGCACTCGTTCACCTCAGATACCGACACAGAGGTTCTAGCCCATCTCATCGAGAGTTATGGCGAAGTTCCCCTCGAAACGGCCCTTCGCCGTGCGATGCAAGAGTGCGAAGGAGCGCTAGCGGTAGCTGTCATCGACACCTCTGAGCCCGAGACCATCGTTGCCGCCCGCAGCGGCAGTCCCTTAGTTGTTGGCATTGGCGAGGGCGAGAACTTTCTAGCTTCCGACATCCCCGCCATCCTCGCACACACCCGCAGGATGCTGGTGATCGACGATGACCGCGTGGTTGTGCTTCGTCCGGAGGGTGTCGTAGTTGCCGATCTGGAGGGCAATGAGGTCGAGGCCGCTATCCGCATAGTCGACTGGGACATCGAAGCCGCAGAGAAAGGGGGCTACGACGACTTCATGATCAAAGAAATCTATGAACAGCCTCACGCGATGCGTGACACCCTACGAGGACGGATCGACGACTCGAACAACGTTCTTCTTCCCGAAATTCCCCTCTCTGGAAGAGCTGCTCGCAGCTTCGACAAAGTCTTCGTCATTGCTTGTGGGACCAGCTTCCACGCCGCAATGATGACCAAATACGCACTCGAGCGTTGGACCAGAATGCCGGTAGAGATCGACATCGCATCCGAGTTTAGGTACCGCGCTCCTGTCCTTGATGAGAGGACTCTCGTTATCGGCATCTCCCAATCGGGAGAGACCACCGACACCCTTGCTGCCACACGCTATGCCTCCAGCCAGGGCGCGTATGTGATTGCCGTAACCAACGTCGTGGACTCGTCGATGGCACGATATGCCGATTCAACCCTCTACACACGGTCCGGCCCTGAGATTGGTGTTGCCGCTAGCAAGACCTTCATTTCCCAACTCGTGCTGCTCCTACTGTTCTCTGTCTACCTCGCCCAGGAACGCGGTTCTCTCGATGCTGGCCGCCGGTCTGTGCTTGTTGACCATATCAAGGCGCTTCCCGACCAAGTAGAAGGATTGCTTGCCAACACTGACCACATCAAGGCGCTTGCCGATAAATGGACAGATGTGCGGGACTTCTTCTTCCTGGGCCGAGGGGTCTCCTGCGCTACAGCCGCAGAGGGAGCCCTCAAGCTCAAGGAGATTTCCTACGCCCGAGCCGAGTACTACCCCGCCGGAGAGATGAAGCATGGCCCAATCGCACTCATCGACGAAAGTGTCGTCGTGGTAGGAATTGTTCCCAGGGGAGATCTCAGTAGCAAGGCCCTGGCAAACATGGAAGAGATGAAGGCTAGGGGCGCAAACCTTGTGCTCCTCCTTACCGAGGGAGACGAAGCCGGAATGCGGGCCACCGAACACACCATGTTCATTCCTCCGACCGAAGAAATGCTGAGCCCGGTCCTCGGCGTTGTTCCTCTTCAGATCTTCTCCTACTGGATCGCAAAGAACCGAGGCCTAGACGTGGACAAGCCGAGGAACTTAGCCAAGACCGTTACTGTTGAGTAACACCCTGCCGTTGATCTCGGACTGTGCCCCACATCAAAGCAGAGGCCCCGGCGTCCTTTAGCGAGCGAACAAGGCGATAACCGATCGTGCCTGCTCTGGTCTGGAATCACGACGCAAGTCGGGCCCCGAGGAAGTAACGTCTCCGGACCCGATCTGCTTCGTCCGCCTAACAGCGGAGACCTACTTGAGATCGTGGCGCTGCGACCCCTGTAACTATGCGCCTGTTTCGTGAGCGTTCAACATCTTGTCGACGAACGCCAGCGCTGCTTCAGCATCGGGACCATCAGCATGGATCTCGACAGCATCCCCTCCCACTCCCCCGAGAGCCAGCAAACTCATGATTGACGCGGCGTTTGCCTTCTTCTCACCTTTATAGATCTCGACCTTCGCATCGAGAGTCTTTAGATGCTCCACAATCATTGCTACCGGACGGGCGTGAAGTCCAGATGTGTTTCCAATCGTCGTTTCTTTGACAGCCATAGCCTGTCCTTTCAGTTTGTCGTATTGAGAATTCGTTCGACTGTCGCTGTGAGGGCCTGGGGGGATCCCAACTCGTTCAGGAGGCCCACCGGGCCGACAGCAGCAACTTTGTCAATGAGTTCGACTACACCATCAATATGTGAATCCGAGAGCTGAAGTGCGCTGGCAATCACAGGCGCGTACGCTTCCCCATTGAGCCCCAACTTCAGCGCTGCGATAGCGGGAGCCAGTATCCGTTCGCGGCCTTGTAGCTTCGCCAATGGATTCCTCGCAACCCGAACAACTGGGTCCTGCATTTCTGGGTTGGCAAACCTATCCAAGCTAGCGGCAGTCACCGCAGCGAACTCGCCCTCCGGAAAGTCTGGATAGGTGACTTCGAGAGTTGCAATCATAATGTCGGCGAGCGTTGAAATCTGGGCTGAGACAGTTTCGTCTGCCATGGCATCGTGAATGAATTCGTGGCCCGCAGACATGCCAAGCACAGCAGTGGCAAAGTGAAGACCATTGACGAGCCACAACTTACGAACGATGTATGCATCAATCGGCGAGACCCTATTGGGTCCACCGACGGGCATTGGCCCCTCCCACTTATCAGCGTCCACCAAGAACTCGAAGGTGGACTCAACTCTGAGGTCGAGGTCTCCTGACTCTGAAGACACGATACGGTCCACAATAACCTCTGGGAAACCAACGCCGCTCCTGATGGATCCATACTCGGCGACGTGCGAGTGCAGTAGCGGACTGTTTGGGTGAGCGTTCTCGCACGCCAACACGTTTACGTGAGGGACACTGCTTCGCGCGAGTCCCTGGCTGATTGGCTCGGCAACAAACTTGAGGATTCGCTTGCCGACCGCAGTGGCGATCACAGAACTCTCAGCGACCGCAGAGACCACCCTCTTCAGGTCATCAGCTTCGAGAGCCCTGTAAACCGGTACCACTGTGGTTCCCCCCGAAGGGGGTACAACAGCGAACTCACCGGCGCTGTTCAGCCGGGCGACATGGGCGACGTCGGCATCGACGTAGGTAACCTCGTACCCGGCTTGCCATAGAATAAGGCCTACGAGCCCCCGCCCAATGTTGCCCGCACCGAATACCGTTGCTTTCATTCTGGGCTGAGAGTTTCGAACACGAATTCAGCGTCAGTCGTGACCGCGAGTGCTTCTGATAGTTCTTCGTCCATTAGCACCTCAGCGAGTTGACCGAGAACCGCAACGTGGTCGTCGCCCACCGCTGCCAGGCCAATAACCAACTTGGCCTCAGGCCCATCCCAGTCAATACCGTCGGGGTACTGCATCACGACAATACCAGTGCCCAAGATGGCACTCTTAGCTTCAAAAGTCCCGTGAGGCAGCGCACAGCCATTACCCATAAACGTGGAAATGGTGCTCTCACGGTTGACCATTGCTTCAATGTAGGCCTCCTCTACGAGGCCGGCTTCGAATAGCGCCCGGCCAGCAGCTCGAATGGCGGTGTCGCGATCGACTGAAGCCAACCCGACCCGGATTCTGTCTCTTGATAGGACGTCCATGACTAGAAGTTCGTGACTACGTCACTGCCAGCAGCCAGCGTCGCAACGAGGCCCTTTACGGCAGGATCACCCAGGAACATGTCGAAAGTGATGATGGTCTTGTCTGGGTACGCTACGCGAGCCTGCCGCGAGAGTCCACGGTGGGTAACCACAACATCGGTCGCAGCGGGC
>CAXMSI010000127.1:4847-5212 GCA_964196085.1 uncultured Acidimicrobiia bacterium
TCTTGAGCTGGTTGGCACCCATGAGGCTCGACCCCATTCCGGCTTCGCACGCGAAGACGATGAGCTGAACGTCAGCGGCAGCAACTGATACTCGATCCGACATGTTTCTCCTCCTGTAGACAAGGATGCCCGGCACTGATGTGCCGGGCATCCTCATATAGTTTTCGATTTTATCCTTCAGCCATAGCTGATGCATCGACCCCAGAGTCGTCCATTTCCTTAACCGGGAACAGCTTCAATATTGCTGCTCCTGCAAAGAACGACGCCACTGCTCCGACCGTGACTCCTAAGAGCACGCCGAATGCACCGCCATTTGACGGCAACAAGGCAAGGTAGGCAAATATCGACCCCGGCGACGGTGCTGC
>CAXMSI010000128.1:0-5193 GCA_964196085.1 uncultured Acidimicrobiia bacterium
GCAATATGCTCGGGCTCGCGGTCTGCCTTCTCGAGGCCATGCACACGCTCCACGATCTCTTTGATGTACTCGGGGGTCGAGCCGCAGCATCCACCAACCACTGATACGCCGTAGTCAGTGATGAACGTCTCTAGGTGGTCTGCCATTCCTTGGGCGCTGAGGTCGTAGTGCATTTGTCCGTCCACGACTGACGGCAAGCCGGCGTTGGGGATAACAGAGATGGGGACGGGTGAATGTTGCGACAAGAAACGCACCGGCTCGTACATCTCCTGAGGGCCTGTGGCGCAGTTGATACCAATGATGTCTGGACCCATCGCTTGAAGCGCTACCAAAGCCGCTCCCATTTCGGTGCCTGGGAGCATGCGGCCAGTGAGTTCAATGGTGACTTGTGTTTGGAGGGGCACCTCTCGGCCTGATGTCCTCATGGCCCGCCGGGCACCGTTGATCGCAGCCTTCACGCTCAAGAGGTCAAACATGGTTTCGATGATGAGCAGGTCGGCCCCTCCGTCGATGAGCCCCGAAGCCATGACTTCGTAGTCGTCGCGTAGGTCGGCGTACCTTATCTGTCCAAGGCTGGGGAACTTTGTTCCAGGTCCCATTGATCCAGCTACGAACCGCCCATCGAACTCGTCTGCGACTCGACGGGCGATCTGTGCTCCGGCTGCGGACAACTCGTAGGCCCGATCTGCCATGTCGTACTCGCCAAGCGGTGTTGCGAAGGCACCAAAAGTGTTCGTTTCAACAACATCAGCGCCAACTTCGAGATAGGACCGGTGGAGACGCTCAACGACATCGGGCCGATGAACGTTCAGGATCTCGTTGAGCCCCGCGAGTTTGGGGCCACCAAAATCTTCGTCGGTGAGGTCCTCTCCCTGTAGCCACGTGCCGGTAGCCCCATCAAAGACGACAATCCGATCGCGAACCGCCTGAAGGTAAGTACTCATACGCCCACCTCAAGTTTGCATATGCAGTTCCCTGCTCGCAGGGTCTGCACAACCGGATATGCCCTCTTTGGGGGGTTGGGGATGGTCTGGGGGGTCACATGCGCTCCGGGACTTCGATGCCGAGTAGGCCGATCATGGTTGTGAGCGTTGAGCGGGTCACGTCGACGAGTTGGAGCCAGCTTGCCTGCCGAGTGGGATCCTCTTCGCTGAGGATGTGGCATGCTTCGAAGAATCGGTTGAATGACTGGGCCAGTTCGAACGCGAACTCAGCGACCGAGTTTGGAGCCCGCAGGTCCCAAGCCCTCTGAACAACCTCAGGCAGAGAGGCAAGTTTGAGGATAAGCGCTCGTTCTTGGTCGATGGATGGGTCGATGAGGCCGCCCGGAGTCAACCCCTGGCCCGCAGCTTTCCGCAGCACGGAACTCATGCGGACGGCGGAGTACTGCAGGTACGGGCCAGTCTTACCTTCGAAGGCCATAAACCGGTCGAGGTCGAAAATGTAGTTGGAGGTACGATGGTTGATCAGGTCGCCGAACTTCAACGCTGCAAGGCCGACCTGGCGAGCGACTGCTGCCTGACGCTCATCTGGCAGATCGGCAGCTTGCGTGGTTTCGACCCGTTTGGCAGCGGCCTCGGTCATCATCTCGATGAGATCTCGCAGCCGTAGTACGCCACCTTCCCTTGTCTTGAATGGTGTGCCGTCGGGGCTGTTCATGGTTCCGAAGCCAATGTGCTCGATTGTCTCATCTGACGTAATCCCGGCCAAAGCTGCGGCTCGGAACACTTGTACAAAATGTAAAGCCTGACGAGCGTCCACCACGTAGAGCATTTCCTCAGCTCCGATTTCGTCGACCCGCTCTTCGAGCGTGGCGATGTCGGTCGTGCCGTACATTGCAGCTCCGTCTGACTTTTCCAACAGAAGTGGAGGGATCTCAGCTTTGTCAGCATCCTCGGCTACGTGAATAACAAGGGCGCCCTGATCGCGAACCGCCACGCCTGAGGCCGTAAGCCGGTCAACGATTGGCTGGACCCGGTCGGCAACGGTCGATTCGCCGTGCCAAAGGTCGAACGTGACTCCGAGGTCGTCGAAGTCTTGCTTCTGAGATTCTTGCGAGACTGTTGCGAAGTGGTTCCACAGCGCCCGATACCCAGGACGCCCGTCTTGAAGAGCTTTCGTTGCTTGTTGGGCGGCTGTCAAAGCTGCCGGATCTTTCCTGGTTCGCTGCGCTGCTTCGGGGTACATCCGCTGGAGGTCATCTAGTGTGGCAGGCGGTGCCGAGGGCCAAGTTGTGGCTGTCTCGTCGAAGTACGGAAGCTCGGGCTGGAGCCGTTCCATTTCCATGATCAGCATGCCCATCTGGGTGCCCCAGTCACCGAAGTGTATGTCAGAGACAATGTCGTGCCCAATGAACCGACCAATGCGCTGCAGGCTGTCGCCAATCACGGTTGAACGGAGATGGCCGGCATGCATGGCTTTCGCCACGTTGGGGCCACCGAAGTCGACGAGCACTCGCTTCGGAAGAACAGGGGTGAGCCCGTGGTGGGAGTCGGCTGAGAGTTCTCGAATGCTCTCACCAAGGAAGCTGTCGGTGAGCGTGATGTTGATGAAGCCGGGGCCCGCAAGCTCGAGTTTCGAAAAGATGGGGTTGTCTTCCACACACGCGACGATTTCTTGGGCAATCTCTCGGGGGTTACGCCCTGCTGCCTTGGCCGCGGCAAGGGCTCCGTTGCACTGAAACTGTCCGAGCTCAGGTCGGTTGGAGATCGTAACTTTGCCTAGAGCAGCGTCGAGGTCGACTGACGCAAATGCGGCGCCAAAAATCGAAGCTAGGTGTGAGAGAACGGACATGTGGGCAGGATACCCGAGGCCGCTCAAGACCTAGAACTGATTTCCTCCTTAGAACGCAGCAATTCTGGTTTTGCAGCAACAACCAGAGCCCCGTATGCCACGGCCGAGATGGTGATGGCGAAGCCAAGCAGCTGTATGACCGTTAGGTCTTCACCCAATATGAGCCAACCCATAGTCGCCCCCGTTATAGGAGAGGAGAGTCCGAGCAGGGGAGGGGCAGCAACGGGAAGGCGCTGGATACCACTGAACCAGAGGTAATAGCCGAGGCCCGTGGCTACGAGGCTGAGGTAGGCGAACCCAATGAGGTTGGTTGTTGTGAAGGCCGGAGGCTGGCCTTCGATGGCGAGGGAAAGAGGGATGAGCACCACAGACCCCAGGAGCATCTGCCAGCCGGTTGCGGCGATTCGGCTGGGAGGGGCCGGCTGTTTCTTGGTGAGAACCACCCCAATAGCAAACGAGACGTTGGCGCCAAGCGATGCGAGTAGGCCAACAGTGCTGAATGCAGCATCCGGACGAAGGACAACCAAAGACACGCCGAGAGCGGCCACGACCCCCACAAAGAGTTGCAGCCGTTTGGGGGGTTCCCCCAAAAGGATCCATGCAACGAGTGCCACCAAGAGAGGCTGGACCCCTCCTACGGCTGCGGCCACGCCTCCTGGCAGCAGGTAGATCCCGGTTATCAGGAGCGGAAAAAAGACCGAGAAATTGAAGACTGAAATGAGAGCGATGTGGCGCCACTCCGGGCCACGAGGCCGCCATCGCGAACGCATCCAGCCAATGGCGATGAGCACGATGCTTGCTGGAAGCACTCTCCCTGACGCTATGAGGAACGGACGCCCTTGGGGAAGCAACTCGGTGATGACGACGTAGCTCGTCCCCCACATGGTGGGTGCTAACAGCGTGAGGAAGGCTGTCTGGACGAGAGAAGGAAGTCGTTGCATATATGTATCTTAACCTTAAAATAATGAACATCAAACTAATTGGTGAACTAGGATGGTCCTATGAATGAGCAGCGTGACGCAGTCGATCGAATAGAAGAAGACTGGCAAGTTGAACGCCCTGACCTCGACATGTCGCCAGTTGCGGTGATTGGTCGCGTTTCACGGCTCTCGAGGCTGATCGATAAGCGGCTCGGTGAGAACTTTGCCCGGTTTGAGATTGAGGACTGGATGTTCGACGTCCTGGCAACGCTCCGACGCATCGGTTACCCCTATGAACTCACTGCTGGCGAGCTGGTTCGGCAGTCCATGGTCACCACCGGAGCGATAACCAATCGGGTAGATCGGCTCGTAGAGCGAGATCTTGTGCGGAGAACCCAGGATCCTGATGACAGACGGAAGGTGATTGTCCAACTCACCCAATCTGGGCTGGACTTAGTGGAGGCAGTCCTGGATAGTCATTTAGAGACGGAGCAGGAGATGCTTGCAGCGTTGAGCACTCCGCAGCAAGAAGAACTCAAAGATTCACTGAGGACCCTGTTGCTGGCGATGGGTGACTACGCCGAGTGACTAGGTGAGCAACAACCCTTCGAGACGGCGGCCAACCACTGAGAATCCCAGCAACCCCATGATGATCAAGAAGAGGGCATGCGGCCAGAGTTCGGGGCCCACGTTGCCGAGGGTGAATGCCCGAACCAACTCAACGCCGTGATAGAGCGGGCTTATCTTGGCAAACCCTTGGATGAATGGCGGGTACACGCTTAGTGGGTAGAACGTTCCTGAGAAAAGGAACAAAGGCATGGTGACCAGCTGCACCTTGTCGAAGTCTTGCCAGGAGTTCATGAACGTGGTTGCTGCCATGCCAACTGCGCCGAATGCAAAGCCAATCAATATGCTGGCGGGAAGTGCCATGAGCGCCCACCACGACGTAGCGAATCCGGTGAACGCCATCACGATGAGAAAAGCGCTTGAGTAGATGGACCCTCTCGATAGCGACCAAATGATCTCGGACACTGCAATGTCTCCTGGACCGATTGGCGTTGCAAGCGCTGCTTTGTAGGTGTTGCCGTACTTGAGTTTGAAGAAGATATTGAAGGTTGATTCATATACCGCACCGTTCATGGCCGAAGCAGCCAGCATTGCCGGGGCGACGAATGCTGCGTACGGGACGAAGTCGCCGTTCGAGAGGGTCACGTCGCCCACAAGGGCGCCGATGCCAATGCCAATGGAGAACAGGTAGAAGATCGGTTCGAAGAATCCAGCGATGATCACCCACCAATAAGATTTGAAGCCGAGCCAGTTGCGCTCAAGCAGATGTTGCACTCGATGACTGGGGCGGACAGCTGGTGGTACTACTCGGGCAATGAGGGTGGGTGTTTTGGTAGTCACGAGATAAGCCTTTTCTGGAACCCGCGCCGAGCAATGAAGAGGCCGATCGCCATGAATACGAACAAGGCTCCTA
>CAXMSI010000129.1:0-5167 GCA_964196085.1 uncultured Acidimicrobiia bacterium
GCCTGAATCTCAATGTCAGTGGCCTGACCCTGAGCTCCACCCGATGGCTGGTGAATCATGATGCGAGAATGCTTGAGCGACATGCGCTTACCTGGCGCACCCGCAGCGAGGATTACCGCGGCCGCAGAGGCTGCCATCCCCATGCAGATAGTCACAACATCTGGGGTAATGAACTGCATGGTGTCGTAAATTGCCATCAACGCGTAGGTGGAACCACCCGGCGAGTTGATGTACATCGAAATATCCTTGTCCGGATCCTCACCTTCGAGGTGCAGGAGCTGCGCCATGATGATGTTGGCAACGTTGTCGTCAAGAGGTGTCCCGAAGAAGATGATGCGGTCTTTGAGGAGACGACTGTAAATGTCGTACGCACGCTCGCCACGGCTAGTGGACTCGATGACTGTTGGGATTAGGTAGCTCTGGGGATCCATGTCTCTCACTCCTCTTCTGAGATAGCAGTGTCTCGGGCTTCCTCGCCCGAGTCAACCACCTCATCGCCAGTTTCTTCGATTTCTTCCTCGTCAGCTTCTTCCGGATCAGCCAGTTCAGCTGCCAGAACCTTGAAGTCGATCACAACGCCATCGTCGCCCATCGGGACAGCAGCGTTGGTCAATGACTCCATTGCCTTCTGCCTAAGAATATCAGTGGTGATGCGCTTGCGGTGAGGCTCCGAGATCTCAAACGCTGAATCGTCTGCTTCGCCCATGGCTTGGAAAGCCTCGAGCGTCTCGTCGAGTTCATCGTCCTCAAGGGTTACACCAGCGTCCTCGGTGACGGCGTCCAAGATGAGATCGACCTTGACGGTATAGGCCCCTTGCTCGGTGAGGTCAGCCAGCATTTGATCCTGTGTAAGGCCTGTCGCCTCAAAGTAATCAGCCAAAGTGATGTCCTGCTGTTCGAGCCGGTTCACAAAGTTGTGAAGGAGTTGGTCCATCTCAGCGCGTACGATTGCGTCGGGAACTTCGAGTTCAATCTCTTCGATCAGTGCGTTGAGGAGTCCAGTCCGATATGCCTCCCACGAAGCGTTGAGCTTCTGCTGTCCCAAGCGGCGTTCCAGACTCTCTTTGAAATCTGCAACGGTATCAAACTCAGTCGTTTCCTCGACCCACTCGTCGGTGAGATCAGGAAGATGGCGCTCACGCACCTCAGTGACCTCGATCTTGAGGGACGCAGGTTCGCCGCCTGACTCGCCGAAGGCTTCGGGCATTGTGGTATCGAACTCTACCGAAGCGCCAGCTTCGACGCCTGTGAGATTTTCATCCATACCGTCAAAGAGAATCTCGGAACCAAGTTCGTAGGAGAAGTCGTTGACAGCCAGTTCGTCAACGGGTTCGCCGTCTTGTGCTCCTGTGATGTTCAGCACTACATAATCTCCAGCGGCGGATGCTCGCTCGACGGTTTCAGTGGAGGCGAATTGACCGCGCATCTGATCGACGTGCTCAGTGATCTCGTCTTCGGAGACCGACACTGCAGGCACCTCAATCTCACGACCGACGTAGTTCGGTGTCACTTCTAGGGCTGGCCAAAGTGCCACCTTGATTTCCACGTCGAAGCCATTTTCGGTCGGCTCGAGCTTTTCTACGTTCGGAGTGGCCGCAGGATCAATCTCGGCTTCGGTGAGAGCAGCATGTGCCAACTCACCCAACATCTCATCCATGGCCTCGGCGCGCATGCGCTCGATGCCAACAGCTTGCTCCACCATCTTGCGCGGCGCTCGGCCCGGGCGGAACCCAGGAATCTTGACCTCATGGGCAAGCTTCCTTGCCGCAACCGTCATTGCTGGTTCCAGCTGGTCGTTGGTGACGGTGAAACTCACCGATCGTTCGTACTGGCTAGCTTCGGTGACTGAGACACTCACGTCATTACTCCTAAATAGTTATCTGAAAGGAATCGGGCGGACCCCGCATTTGTGCGGGCCGCCCGAATCTGGGGTGACCGACGGGACTTGAACCCGCGACATCCTGGACCACAACCAGGGGCTCTACCAACTGAGCTACGGCCACCATGTTCGCAACAAAAGCTGCGGTGAAGAGTGTAGCCGGTCTGGAAGGTTCAGCGTTCGGGATTAGGACCGCCAGTTCACGACTCTGAGGCTGATATCGTCCCTTGGCGACTACATAGTCAGCTACACTTTTCAGGCTCCCGTAGCTCAGGTGGATAGAGCAAATCACTTCTAATGATTAGGCCACAGGTTCGAGTCCTGTCGGGAGCGCCACCGCCCCAGCGCCGCGTGTGCGGTTCCCCAACCCGGGGTTTGCAGAGCCACTGATGCAACCTCGCACAATCCAAGTGCACGGATATGCATCCCCAATCCCTTGGGCTAGTAAGCGCATACACATCCACTTGGGAAATGAGAAGACTCCAGCTGGCTTTTGCCGAGTTGGAGCCCTTGAGCGGATGAGGGGAATCGAACCCCCGTAGTCAGGTTGGAAACCTGAGGTTCTACCATTGAACTACATCCGCATTGTGAAACAGACTGCTCGCAATCTGTTCACCGGTCGGGCTGGTCGGATTTGAACCGACGACCCCCTGGTCCCAAACCAGGTGCGCTACCAAGCTGCGCTACAGCCCGGTGAAGGGAGAAGGATAGGCGAAAGATTTCTATTGTGGGAATCGAAAACCGTACTTCTTGAAAGTTGACGCTTCACCAGGCGACATCCAGAAACGAATTGGCTTCTCCGTCACAGTCGCGTAGACTTCTCCGCTCTCGGGTCGCTAGCTCAATTGGCAGAGCATCGGACTCTTAATCCGCAGGTTCGGGGTTCAATTCCCCGGCGACCCACGAACGCCAGCTCTTGTTAGAGTCATAACAAATTCCCCGCGGGTGTGGCGGAATTGGCAGACGCGCTAGGTTTAGGTCCTAGTGGGCATAGTCCCGTGGGGGTTCAAGTCCCTTCACCCGCACAACGAAAACCCCAACTTCGGTTGGGGTTTTCTACATTCCGCCAAAACGCCGTGGCGGGATCCGCAGGCGCCCTAGGTTTAGGAAGGCATAGTCCCGTGGGGGTTCAAGTCCCTTCACCCGCACAACGAAAACCCTGACTTCGGTTGGGGTTCTTCGCGTTTTATCCCCCGTTTACCTGGAAGGTGGGCGCCGAAGCCCCTGGACGGGCAGCTCCATGGGAATCACCACTCTCCAGTGGCTACGGCGCGACCAGATCTGGGATGTCGTGGGACCTGACTCGGACCGGCTCGCCTTGGTAGCGCTCGACTTCCACAAGACAGGTTGTCGACGGGCCCTGGGCCATTGACGATGTACCCTCGTCGTGGGTGAGTACGTTCGGGTTTCCGCTGAGACATATTCCACCTGGCCGAACTGGATCCCACCAGGCCCCAGTGGGAAGCTGCACTGTGCCTTCAATCATATCGTTCCTGATCGTGACCGCCGCTAGGCATTCCCCCCGGCGGTTGAAGATCCTCACCAAATCACCCTGGGCAAGAACGCGGGCTTCAGCATCGGCTGGAGCCATACCGACCTGCTCCCTCCCGTCGACCTTGCCATTCAAGCTGGTCTCCCCCTGGTCCCATTGCGAATGAAGGCGAGGTTTGGGTTGGTTGGAGATAAGCGAGAGGGGATACTCGTCAGCGTTCCCCTTCCAGTCCACGGCCTCCATCCAAGTTGGGTGACCCGGACAGTCGTCGTAACCCATCGCCGCAACTGACGAAGAGAACAACTCAATCTTGCCTGAAGGCGTTTGAAGGGGGGCGGCCTCGGGATCAGCTCTAAAAGCGACAAGCTGAGAAGTAGGCGCCGGTATCCACTCTTCGGGGATCTGAAAGAAACCAGAGTCCTTCAGCTCCTCAAAGTCCGGGTATGCGGGATGATTCGAGTGAAATCTCGAGTACATGTGGTCGAGCCACTCGTCGGATGAGCGGCCCTTGGTGAACAGCTCGCCGGCGCCCAACCGATGAGCGAGAGCAGAGAAGATGTCGTAGTCGTCCTTGGCCTCTCCCACAGGCTCGATTACCTGCTCCATCCAGAACAAGAAGTCGTCCATCCCGCTTCCGCCAATGTCGTTTCTCTCCAACGTGGTGGTGGCTGGGAGAACGATATCTGAATGCTTTGCCAAGGCATTCCAAAACGGCTCATGTGAGACGATTGTATCTGGGCGCTGCCATGCCCTTTCGAGCCGATTGAGGTCCTGATGATGGTGGAAGGGGTTCCCACCAGCCCAATACACGAGGTGAATGTCTGGGTAGGTGAGCCGCTTCAGGTTGTAGTCGTAATCTTCGCCACCGTGGAGGAGCATGTCTGCAATCCGAGCCACTGGTATGTACTCGGAGACATCGTTTTTGAGTGAGTCGAGTCGAGGAAGCTCGTGATACCCAAGTCCGTTCCCGGTGTACCCAACGGCCCCGTAGCCGAAACCGACGCCGCCACCCGGAAGGCCAATCTGGCCGAGCATTGCGGCAAGGGCCGACGCCATCCAGTAGGTTTGTTCCCCATGGTCGGTCCGCTGAATCGACCAACTCGCGGTGACCATGGTTCGCCCGCGAGCCATCTCTGCAGCCAAGGCACGGATTCTCTTCGGGTCGACGGAGGAAATCGCCCCTGCCCACTCCGCGGTCTTCGGAACACCGTCAGGTTTTCCGAGTATGTAAGCCTCTAGGCGGTCCCATCCAACACAGTGCGTATTAAGAAAGTCCCGATCATGATTCCCAGCGACGAGGAGGCTGTGAGCGAGCCCAAGCATCACCGCCGTGTCCGTACTCGGCCTCACGGGAATCCACTCGGCATCGATAGCCTCGGGTAAATCCTCACTCAGTGGCGAGAGATTCACAAAGCGAACGCCACGGTCGCTGCACATTTCGAGGCGGCTCGCCAACATGTGTCTGCCTTGGCCTCCGTACATCACCTGGCTGTTCTTGAGCGGCATCCCACCAAAAGCAACGACAAGATCCGAGTGCTCAGCAATCTCAGCCAGCGGCGGCTGGGTGTCCATCATGTCATCAAAGGACATCCCAAGGACATGTGGAGTGATCACGTGGCCGGCTGCGATCGAGTAATCGTCCACCTGACTGACGTAGCCCCCGATAGAACCGAGAAACCGGTGGATCTGGCTTAGAGCATGATGGAACCTGCCGGCGCTAGCCCACCCATAGCTGCCTCCAAAGATCGCCTCGTTGCCGTACGTGGTTCGAACGCGATCGAGTTCATCGCTGAGCA
>CAXMSI010000130.1:0-5149 GCA_964196085.1 uncultured Acidimicrobiia bacterium
CATCCCTGATACCAGCAGACGCAGGGCCTGATCAGACGTCAGTTGCGGAGCAGATGAGAAATAGTCGGCCATTTCGATTACCACTTCATCCTCGTCGACGTAGGCCACCATTAGCTCGCCTGGACCGTATCCGGGAAGACCACACACAAACACCAGGTTGAGGTCGTCAATCAGGGTCTTTCTTGTGTACCCGAACCGGTCACATACCTCTTGGACGGTGGCGCCTTCATTGGCAATGACCCAAGGGAGCATCGCAAGGATCTTGCTCAGGCGACCCGCGGTCTTGCTCATTGGCTCAGCCTTCCGATCATAAGGCTACGCAGTTCAGGCGGCCCAACAATCTCAGCCGAAGACCCGTACTCAAGGATCCAGCCGATGAGGGCATCTGTGTTACCAACCCGCACGGTGGTCCGCATCCCCTCAGGTGTGTTCGTGAAGGTAGACCCAAGTTCATTGCTTGCCCGCCACGCGACGTCGGGGTTAAAGAGCAGCTCGGCTTCGACCTTGCTGTCGCCCATCTCCCATGGGGCTTCAGGGAGAGCGTCGCGGAGCTTCACCTTGGGCGGAGGCGTGAAGGCCTCTTTCGGTCCGAGCAGCGCCCAGTCGGAGCCCCGAGAGACCCTGTACGGCCGGGGTCGGTTGTCCCCGGCGACGATCAAGTACCAATGCCCTCGTTGATTGAGCACGCCGAGTGGGGATACCCTGTGTTGCCGATCTCGATACGAGAAGCTGACCTTTTGATGGTCTCGTGCGGCACCAAGGAGTAGCGCCAGCGTCTCAGAATTGCCGCCTACACGTGCCACTTCTGAAGCACCAGCCTCAGTAGATTGCACTCCTCCTAGCTTCAGGAGCGCGTCATCGGAGTCAGCTCCGTCGAGATGCACCATCCGAGTGGCGAGCCAAAGCGCTGCTCGTTCCTCATCGGTGAGACCTGGATCGGTGAGTTCGTAGCTACTAGCTGGCAGGCTGTAGGTAGCTATGCCTTCGTCATCGCCGGGACGGGTGATTAGGGCGATACCCATCCCCCGGAGAAGGTCCTTGTCTCTTTCGAACATCCGGTGGAAGGCCACATCGTTATCAGGGTCATAACCAGGCACAGTGAACCGAATGTCGTCAGCCGAGATCCCGGCTTCAGCGGTACGCAGGTATACCAGCAAGTTGAGCAGCCGTTCCAACACACGTTTCATGCCCGCAGCCTAGGGGTGTTTACAACTCAGCGATCAGCAGGTCGACTCTGTCGTCTGTGAAGGCCAACGGGTCTTTGCAGACTACTGTCCGTTGCGTGCGGTCATTGATTTTGAGGTGCACCCAGTCCACCGTGTAGTCGCGGCCTTTGGCTTGCGCCGCCTTCACGAATCGACTGCGAAGGTGGGCACGAGTTGTTGCTGGAGCTGTAGAAACAGCAGCCTGGATGCGCTCAGGCGTGACGAGTTGCTCGACTAACCCCTTCTGCTCAAGCTTTGCGAAAAGTCCCTTTTGGGGATGCACGTGGTGGTAGGCGAGATCGAGCATCGCTGTGCGCGGATCGCCCAGCGAGAGGTCATGGCGTGCCTGGTGACGGTCGAGCAACTGCAGCTTTGTCACCCAATCGACTTCACGTCCCAACTGCATTGGGTCATCTTCGAGGCCAGTCAAGACGTGCTCCCACATCCGAATGGCGCGTTCAATCTGGGGAGGGAACCCGAAGCTCCTAGAGAAGCGCATGGCGCGTTCGAGATACTCCCACTGCAAGTCGATTGCAGTGAGATCTCGACCGTTAGCGAGGCGCACGGTGGTGGTACAGGTTGGGTCGTGAGCGATGTCGCGAATGGCGCGTATTGGATTGGCGAGACTGAGGTCACGGAAGACAACGTCGGCCTCGAACATCTGGAGCAGTGCGGCCATGGCTCCCACCTTGAGGTAGGTTGCGTACTGGCTCATGTTCGTGTCGCCAACAATCACATGCAGCCGACGGAACTTTTCGCCATCAGCATGTGGCTCGTCGCGCGTGTTGATCATTGGTCGGGATCGAGTCGTAGCCGACGAGACACCCTCCCAAATGTGATCGGCTCGTTGAGCCATTGAGTATCTTGGACCCTGCGGAGACTCCACAATGGCCCCGGCGCCGCAGTAGACAGTCCGCGAAGCTAGGAACGGGATGAGCAGCTCAACTAGTTCATTGAACCGCCCGTCTCGCGGCACCAAGAAGTTCTCATGGCAACCATACGAGTTGCCCGCTGAGTCAAGATTGTTCTTGAAGAGCGATATCTCGCCCCTGATACCCTCAGCTGCGAGTTGCTCCTCAGCGTCGGATACAAGACCCGCTACGACCAACTCGCCCGCCTTGTCGTGAGCCACCAGATCGAGCAAATCATCGCATTCAGCAGTGGCGTATTCGGGGTGTGAGCCAACATCGAGATACAGACGCGACCCATTCTCCAAAAAGACGTTGGAAGACTTCCCCCATGTCACAACTTTTCGGAAAAGGTACCGCCCCACCTCATCTGGGTTGAGCCTACGCTGGCCCTGGAAAGTGCAAGTCACACCGAACTCAGTCTCGATGCCAAAGACTCGCCGATCCATGCTTACGACCGTTCTATGAGGTTCCGGGCGGCATCAGAAGCAGCCGCGTGTCCCGCCATGTCAATTGGGGTGATTGCTATCCCACCGCCCGCAACGACTCCGATATCGGAGTCGTCGGAGGTGTGATCTCCTAACAGGACTCCCCCAAACACATAGCCAAAACGCCCATCGCCGAGTGGCGAGAGCATGGGGCCGTACCGCGTGGCGTGTGTGTGGGTGATTCGGCGTGGGTGTTCGTCCTGAGCATCAAAAGACATGTTGATGCTCACAACGTCGTTCATGGCCAGTAGGTCTGTGTTCGTGATATCGCGGATGATGTCAGCGGTGAGTCCTGCCAAGCGGTGCCATGAGGGGAGCGATTCAGGTGAGTCAGCATGAGCCCTCCACGCTGCCCAGTCAACAGAAGTCCCTGTAGACACGGCGATAGACGGAACCCCGGCAATAGATCCTTCGATAGCTGCGCCGAGAGTGCCCGACGACCACGCATATGCGGAACCGTAATTGAAACCTAAGTTGATTCCGCTCACCACGAGGGTCGGGGGCTCGGAGAAGAGCTGGTGAACACCTAGCTGAACTCCGTCAGCGGGGGTCCCCGAGTGAGCGACCAACTCAAACTCGTCTCCGTCGCGTCGGTCAACAGAAATCGGTGCAGTACGCGACAAGGCTTTGCCCGACCATGACCGCTCACCATCAGGAACGACCATTTTCACCGGGGCCAGAGTTTGGAGTGCCAGTGCGAGCGGCTTCAACGCCGGACTATCAACTCCATCATCGTTGGTGACAAGAATCCAACCTGAGAGCACCTAGAGCTCGAGTCTGCGAAAGGCACGTCTTTCGCCCCCACGCTCGAGCACAGCACCTTCCCAATCACTTGGAGAACTGCCCTGCACCTCCGTGAACGCAGCCTGCGCCTTCTTGAGAGCTTCATCGAACGTCTGGTTGGGGTCGTGGTCGGCTCGCACGTAGTCAGATAGCGCCTCGGCGGGACCGCCGATGGCAGCCGTTCCAACTTCTTCGACCAGGGTTCCGTCGTACATAACTCTGTACAGCCTGTCCTCGCCAGCAGAGCCTCCGAGCTCAGCCACGAGGACTTCCACTTCGTAGGGCTTGACCTCATGGGTGAAGATGTTGCCGAGCGTTTGAGCGAACGCGTTTGCTAGGGCCTTGGCTTGGACGTCAGCGCGGGCATACATGTATCCCCTGAGATCAGCGTGGCGAATACCCGCCACTCGCAGCAGCTCGAATTCATTGAACCGGCCAACACCGGCAAAAGCGATGCTGTCATAGATCTCGGAGATCTTGAAAAGAGTTGATGAATGGTTTTCTGCGAGTAGCAAGAGGCCGTCAGCGTATTGCATCGCCACAATGGCACGGCCTCTGCCAATCCCCTTTCGAGCAAACTCAGCACGGTCTTTTACGAGTTGTTCGGGCGGTACGTAAAAAGGGTTACTCATCGGATCCGCTCCAGTGAATCAGTAGAGAGTTTTCGGAGTGCAGCGTCGTCGATCGCTCTGAAGCCGTCGCTATCAACAACGACCAACGTCGGGAAAATCCCACGCCTGATGTCGGGCCCTGCAGTGGCTACGTCCTGCTCAGATGCGAACACGAGGGCATCCATTGCTAGAGCAAGTGCTGCGGCTTCGTCGAGATCAACTTCTTGGGCGGACCGGAGGAACGACTTGGCTTCTCGGCTGCCCGAGCCAGTGGCTCCGTAGAGCGACTCTTCGTATCGGCCCCCGACTACGTCGAATGTGTACATCCTGCCGGTGTCTGCCTCCCTGTCATAGCCAGCAAACAGTGGAACCACCACGAGGCCCTGCATTGCGAGGGGAAGCTGCTGGCGCACGAGGCGAGCGAGGAACGTGGCCTTGCCCTCGAGGCTTAGTCGAGTGCCTTCAATCTTTTCATAGTGTTCCAACTCGGTGTGGAACAGGCGGATCATCTCAATAGCCAGTCCGGCGGTTCCCGAGATTGCCACAGCCGAAAACTCGTCGGCCTGAAAGACCTTCTCCATCTCCCTATGGGCAACGTTGTAGCCTTCGGTGGCCTGCCGATCGCCCACCATCACCACGCCGCTGTTGTAGCGAAGGGCAAGAACCGTTGTGGCCTCCGCCCCGAAGCTCCCTGGCTGATCAACGGTATTCCACTGTGGTGTCAACCCCTGGGCCGTTAGTAGTTCTCCGAAGCCGCCTGCGCTTACTCCGGCTAGGTCGCGAAGATCTCGCACTTACTCGCCACCTTTCTGGACATAGTTCTTCACGAAGTCTTCGGCGTTCTCCTCGAGCACTGTGTCAATCTCGTCGAGCAAGTCATCTATGTGCTCGGTACGATCCGACACGGCCGGCAGCTTGTCGAGGATGCGCTCCCCGCGGTCCTGCTTCTTGCGTTGAATACGTTCTTGCTCAGCCATGATCTCCTCCGAGTGCCGCCACTAGTTCGGTCACATTGGTCACACCGCGCACCCGAGTCTCTAACTCGCTTCGAGTGCTCCCATGAGGGGTCATCATAGGCACCCGGCTGATTACTCGATCGGGTAGTTGGAACACGAGGCTGTCCCAGTTGGCAGTCACGATCTCAGGGCCGAAAT
>CAXMSI010000131.1:0-5121 GCA_964196085.1 uncultured Acidimicrobiia bacterium
CACCCTCGGTGTCACCGGCCTCGAGGATCTCTTCGACCTCCCCAAGGCCAAGGGTTCGCCCAACTACGGCAAGATCAAGCTCGCCGATGACCTCCCCCGGCGCCCTGGGGTCTACTTGTTCAAGGACCGGCACAACGAAGTCATCTATGTGGGCAAAGCCAAGAATCTCCGAAGTCGAGTGCGCTCCTATTTCTATGGTGATAACCGGCGTGCCATCACCAACATGCTCAACGAGCTGGTCGAGATCGACCACATCCCGTGTGTGACCGAACTCGAGGCTTCGATAACCGAAGTGCGACTGATCCATGCTCATATTCCGCGACACAATCGCAAGTCGAAGCCGCCCAAGAGTTCTCAGTACCTTCGCCTCACTGCCGACGCGTTCCCCCGCCTCAGCATTGTGCGGACTCTCCGAGAAGACGGATCCAGCTACTTGGGCCCATTCCGAAGCCGCAAGTCTGCCGAGACAGTGATGCACGCCATTTGGGACGCCAGTCTCATCCGCAGGTGTACCGGCAAGCCAGGGTCCTCAGAGTCGCTCTGCAAATTTGCTCAACTCGGCATGGCGCAATGCCCATGCGATGGCACGCTCACCCAAGAGGAGTACGCCGAAACTGTCGACAGCGTGAAGCGAGCTTTCGATACCGCCCCACAGATACTTCTTCGCCCCCTTGCCGACCACATGCGGCAGCTATCAGCTGTGCACCGCTTTGAAGATGCTGGCCGGACACTGCACCGCCACAACGAGTTGAAACGAGCCCTCGAGCGCCGTCGGCAATGGGCGATTCTTCAGCAGGCCGGACAGGTGGTTGCGAGTTCCGAGACAGGCGAAGGTGTCGTCATAGAAGGTGGCTATTTCTACACATCCTTCACCGGCAGCACCAATCCTCTCGTGCCGACTGGAATAGCTCAAGGAGCGCCCCAAGTTCCACCATCGGTTGCGGTTGCAGCTGAAGCCGATCTCATGTGGCAGTTCCTCAACCAACGGTCAACCCACATCATCGACCCCGGCGGCCTCGGTCCCGACTCGTTCTCGGAACACAAAGAGATCTGGGACGCAGCCGACGAGTACCTTCGGGCCTCCTAGACAAAGTTCGACGCTGAACCCGATCCCGACCGTATCATGTGTCGATGCGCTTCACTCTTCGCCCCGGTTCAGACCCAGTTGCCATCGCTGACCGCACCATGTTGGCCGCCCTTGGCATGCCGCAAGGTGGCGCTCTAAAGGTGGGCGAGACTCACGTTCGCGTGTCCCCTGGGCAGGTGCCTGACCCCACGTCGCTACTCATTGGCCCAACTTCCATCGCGAATACAGGTGCCCATATCGGCACCTCGGTGGAAGTGACGAGAGGCGTCCTGCCGCCCGCATCAATCGTGGTGGTAGATGCGCTGGAGCTACCAGCTGGTTCATCGAAACTAGCCTCGGCTCTTCACTCCACCCCTGCCTCACCGGGAGATCTCCTCAACATCGAACCTGGATATCTCGGGCAAGATGGCGAAAGAGTCACCGTAATGCGCATCGCTCAGGTCATCCCGGGACCCTCGGGTTTCATTGGTGCTTCCACTGTTTTCACCACGATTGAACGGTACAAAGCTCAGACTGACCCGCAGCCACAGCCACAACCTGACGATTCTGACAATCGTGCGAGGCTCGAACCAACGCCCCCGCCTGCCGCTGCTGAGGTGCCTCGACTCACCCGCACTGAAGCGCTACTTGCGGGCCTTGACAACGAGCTCGACCTACTTACCGGATGGCTCAAACTCTTCGCTGGGAAGGAGAACCTGGCCGAGACGTGGGGGCTCCCCAACGTTGCCGGCGTCATCCTCGAAGCCCCACTGGGCTGCGGGGGACTTGAGGTCGTCCAAGCAGCCACTGAGAGAACAGGCGCCCACCTGCATGTGGTGTCGCTCGACCTCGTCTTCAAACCCAATCGCCTTCTCGACCTCTTCGAAAAGGCCGTGAAAGACACACCCAGACCGTGCGTGATTTACGTGGATCGCGTCGAAACTGTTGTGGGCGAAGACGGCATGTCCCCGTACATCACCCAAGTAGCAGCAATCATGCGCTGGTTCCTCGACGCAGTCGCTGACGAGAAGGGCCTAGTCGCAGTGCTCGGGGTTTCTTCGGTTTCGAGCCTTGATCCCTCCATCCTCGGATCCCCGCTTCTACCTCGGACCTTGCGGATTCCGCCTCCTGATTCAGAGCGCCGAGGACTCCTATTCGAGGCTTCACTATCTGACATCCCGGGTGACGACATCGACTTCGGTCAGCTGTCGGCGAAGTCGGCAGGCTTCAGCGGGGCTGACATCGTAGCCTCGGTGTTACATGCTTCGGCGAGCGCCGCTGGCTCTGATGAGCACCTAGACACAGAAGAACTACTCACCGCCATTGGTGAAACGGCCCCTTCGCTTTCGAGCGGTTCGAGCGGTCAGATTCCTTCGTACGGCTTTGAACGAGTCGCCGGGTTAGATGATGTAAAACGCCGACTAACCGAGTCCGTGATTTGGCCAATGACCCGGCCAGAACAGTTTCAACGGCTTGGAATTGAACCGCCCAAGGGCGTCCTGCTGCACGGTCCGCCTGGCACAGGAAAGACCTTCGTCGTGAAAGCGCTCGCCCACGAAGCCGGAGCCGCATTCTTCCCCGTCAAAGGAGCAGAACTCCTCGATAAGTTCGTTGGCGAGTCAGAGCGCGCTGTGCGCGAGGTATTCTCACGCGCCCGGGCTGCAGCTCCCTCGATACTGTTCTTCGACGAACTCGACGCCCTCGCCCCCGTGCGCGGTTCCAACGCTACGTCTGTCAGCGACTCGGTGGTGGCGTCACTACTCACTGAGATCGATGGGGTAGGCGGCCGCGGTCAAATAATGGTGATCGGAGCCACCAACCGAAAGGACCTCATTGACCCAGCGCTACTCCGATCGGGGCGCTTCGAGGTCCATCTCAAACTCGGACTTCCCGAGACAGCTGGCCGCCGAGCACTCCTCAACATCGTCGACATCCCGTTCGCTCGCGGGGTCGATCTCGACGAACTAGCTGAACGCACGGAGGGTCTATCTTTCGCCGACCTCACAGGCTTGCTGCGGGAGGCCGCCCTACAGTCCCTCCGAGCCGACGATGACGCCCGCGAGGTTAGCTGGGATCACCTCGAAGCAGCCCTAGCGGTATTCCATGGCAGATGATCTGCGAGAGCAGGTCGCTCGTTGGTTGGCGAGTGCTCGCCCAGACGCCACCCTCCTCGAGATGGGCTCCCTCGACGGGGGGATCTCAGCAACCATGCGGTCGCTCACATTTGATGCTGACGGCGACCAGACAACATGGGTGGTTCGCCAGCCAAGCGACTGGACGAACACCAACGATCCGACTTCTCTTGGTCGACAAGAGGCTCTGCTTCGCAGCCTAGCGGAGCAATCGTTTCCGGCACCGGAGGCAATCTACCGCGACGAGTCAGGTGCCCACTTCGACCGGCCGACAATGATTCTCAGCTTTATCCCGGGCAGCCCCGATCTCACCTTCGATCACTCAGCACCACTGCTTGCTGAGCATGCCAGAGTGCTTGCGCTGCTCCATAAGCTTCCTGTAGTGGATCAGCTCACCGACCTGCCCACTGAGAGCTGGTTCGAGCGGTACACCGAGGAGCACATCCCCGACGACGACGTTATGAAGATAGGTCGCCTCCTCAAGGTCTTAGACCAAGTTGAGACCCCAGCACAAGCCAACGAGGACGTGCTCCTTCATGCTGATCTGTGGCCAGGCAACGTCATTTTCTCGCAGGGGTCGTTGGTCGGGGTTGTGGATTGGGAGGAAGCTCGACGAGGAGATCCATTGTTGGACCTGTCTTTGTGCCGCCTCGACCTGTCATGGGTCTTCGGCTACTCAGCTGCGGACCGCTTTACGGCTCTCTACCTCGAGGCCAACCCAATAGATGTGTCGGCCTTGGCCTGGTGGGACGTGAAGATCGCGCTCCGTGCCGCCGAGATGGATAAAGATTGGTCCGACAGTTACACCGCGCTCGGCCGACCTGATATCACATTCCAACACATGAAAGAAGTTCGGACCGGCTTCATGGAAGACGCCATCGCTCTGCTCTAGGTCAAGGGATCAGCGGTCCGAGCGGAATGCCACCGGGGGAGTATCGATCTTGTGGTTAAATTCCAAGCGTGTTCACACCTATCGAAACCAAGCGGTTATTGATTCGCCCCATGGTGCCGGCCGACGCGGCCGGGCTCGCTACTCGGCGAAGCGACCCCGACGTCGCTATCTACCAGAACTGGACAACTCCATATCCGCTGGAGGCCGCCAAGCGACGCGTCAGCGATGTCGCAACCATGAACGGGCCGGAGAATGAGCATTGGTGGATGGTTTCGGTGTGCAGTCAGGAGACAGGAGAAGTCCTCGGCGATCTTGTTGTGTATCTGAGCCACGAAGGCAGGACAGCCGAGATTGGCTACACCTTCGCGCAACAGAATTGGGGACACGGGTACGCCACCGAGGCCCTTGAAGCCCTCGTCGCCTACCTTTTCAACGAAGTCTCGGTCACAAGAATCTTTGGGCTGCTCCACCCTGACAATCCGGCGTCAGCCATGGTTCTGGAACGTTGCGGCTTCCTCCATGAAGGCCAAACCCTCTCCTCCTTTTGGCTCAATCAGGTGGTATCGGACGACGTGATCTACGGGCTCACTCGACCGGATTGGGAAAAGTGGGTCCGCCGGCCCCGCAACAGGCCGGGCGAGGTGACCCTTGTTGAGATCGATCACACCAACGAACGCGACGTGTGGAGGATGAAGACGCACGAAAGCCAGAAGCGGTTTGTCACTCCGATCGAATGGTCCTACATCGACTTTCTTTTCCCATTTGACGCGGACCGAGGAGTTCCCATGGAGCCCTGGATGCGGGGTATCAAAGCTGACGGTGTGTATGTGGGTTTCGTCATGCTGGGACTCCTCTCGGAGCACCAGACAGAGCCCTACCTCTGGCGTCTCTTGATCGACAAGTTCCATCAACGCCGGGGCATCGCCACCCAGGTACTGGAGTTGGTGGTCGACGAATGCCGAAGGATGGGATCAACCACCCTTGTTACGAGCTGGGGTGAAGGCAAAGGTTCGCCAGGGCCGTTCTATAAA
>CAXMSI010000132.1:0-5082 GCA_964196085.1 uncultured Acidimicrobiia bacterium
GTCGATGGACAACAGGTTAATATTCCTGTACTACTTTATATTGCGATGGGGTGACGGAGCAATGAAAACACCGCGTACTGACGGAATAGTACGTTAAACTGTGTAGGTATAGGAGCTATAGTTAAATGCGTAGCTCTTGCTAAAGCAGGATAGTACCACAAAGCTTCGGCTGCGTGGATAGTGTGATTAAGAACTTCCAAGAAAAACCTCTAAGCTTCAGATTATGAGAACCCGTACCGTAAACCGACACAGGTAGTTGGGATGAGAATTCTAAGGTGCTCGAGAGATTCATGGCTAAGGAACTAGGCAAAATGGACCCGTAACTTCGGGAGAAGGGTCGCCCATCTTCGGATGGGCCGCAGTGAAAAGGTCCAGGCGACTGTTTATCAAAAACATAGGGCTTTGCAAAATCGAAAGATGAAGTATAAGGCCTGACACCTGCCCGGTGCTGGAAGGTTAAGTGGAGGGCTTAGAGGTTCCTCAAAGGTCTGAAATGAAGCCCCGGTAAACGGCGGCCGTAACTATAACGGTCCTAAGGTAGCGAAATTCCTTGTCGGGTAAGTTCCGACCTGCACGAATGGTGTAACGACTTGAGCACTGTCTCAACCAGAGACTCGGCGAAATTGCAGTGTGAGTAAAGATGCTCACTACCTGCGACAGGACGGAAAGACCCCAGAACCTTTACTGCAGCTTGGTATTGGTGCTTGGTATATGACGTGTAGGATAGGTGGGAGACTAAGAAACCGCGGCGCCAGCTGCGGTGGAGTCACCCTTGAAATACCACCCTTCATATATAGAGCCCCTAACCTCGGTCCGTTATCCGGATCAGGAACAGTGCCTGGTGGGCAGTTTCACTGGGGCGGTGGCCTCCTAAAGTGTAACGGAGGCGCCCAAAGGTTCCCTCAGTCTGGTCGGCCATCAGACGTTGAGTGTAAAGGCACAAGGGAGCTTGACTGCGAGACTTACAAGTCGAGCAGGTACGAAAGTAGGGCTTAATGATCCTAAAGTGGCATGTGGGTGCGCTTTAGCTAAACGGCTAAAAGGTACTCTGGGGATAACAGGCTTATCACGCCTAAGAGTCCATATCGACGGCGTGGTTTGGCACCTCGATGTCGGCTCGTCGCATCCTGGGGCTGGAGAAGGTCCCAAGGGTTGGGCTGTTCGCCCATTAAAGCGGCACGCGAGCTGGGTTTAGAACGTCGTGAGACAGTTCGGTCCCTATCCGTCGCAGGCGTAGGAAATTTGAGAGGATCTGCCCCTAGTACGAGAGGACCGGGGTGGACGAACCGCTGGTGTGCCAGTTGTCCTGCCAAGGGCACGGCTGGTTGGCTACGTTCGGAAGGGATAAGTGCTGAAGGCATCTAAGTACGAAGCCCACCTCAAGATTAGATTTCCCACCGGGTTAACCGGGTAAGACCCCTGATAGATGATCAGGTTGATAGGCTGGAGGTGGAAGCGCAGCAATGCGTGTTGAGCTGACCAGTACTAATCGGTCGAGGGCTTGGATACTAACAATTTCGTCTTAAGAATTCACCGATGGTAGTGCTCACCATGGAGTGCTTGGGTTTACCAAGTACGATAGATTTGTCTGGTGGCGATAGCGACAGGGAACCACCCGTTCCCATTCCGAACACGGAAGTTAAGCCTGTCAGCGCCGATGGTACTTGGGGGGCAACCCCCTGGGAGAGTAGGACACTGCCAGACATTTGTTTAGAAGAGGGCTGCTTCGTCTAAGACGAAGCAGCCCTCTTTCTGTTTGAGGGGTAGTGTAAACATTGCCTTTGCATTGAGGAGTTGAAGCGTGGCCGATCACGGCAATAACAACAGATCAAACCGACCGCAGCGACGTCGCGAAAGCGACAACCGTGGCGGCAGTCGGGACAACAACCGCAGTTCCGGTGGTAGCAACGACCGCGAGAAGCCCCGGAGCCGAAGCGATCGCGACGACCGCCGTACCTTCGACAAAGGCGAGGATAACGACAGTAGATATCGCGATAATCGTGGCGAGAAGGCACAGCGCACGGGTCTTCATCTTTCAGAACAAGCAGGCGGGGATCTCCCCCGTTGGGTTCGTGATGAGGTCCAGCGAGTCACATCGAAGGACCGCAGAGAACCGACGCTCGATATGTTGGGCGCTGGAGCGCACGCCTTCGCCGGTGGGAACTACCGAAAGGCCCTCCCAAGCTTGAAAGAGGCGAAGAAGCTTTCACCGCGTACCGCGACCATCCGAGAACTGCTCGGCCTGACGCTATACCGCCTAAGTGATTGGGAGGACGCACTGAGAGAGTTGCGGACGTACCGGAGGCTAGAGGGTGATACGACCCATATGGCTGTTGAAGTTGACTGTCTCCGTGCCCTCGAACGCCCAGCAGACGTTCACAAGACCTGGAAAATGTACCGGTCGTTGGGCGGGAGGCCGAACGCTGATGCTGAAATGCGAGTGGTCTACGGAGCCTTCCTCCTCGACGAGGGACAGCCGCGAGATGCTTGGGCTGTCGTAAAGCCAGGACGTTTGGTCAAAGATGCAGCGGAGTGGACTCTACGACAATGGTTCGTGGCAGCACGCGTGGCCATCGAGCTGGGCGATGTCGCCACAGCGCGTCAATTGGTGAAGGCAATCGAAGCAAGAGATGCTGGGTTCCCAGGAATCTCAGAGTTGTCTGACGATATCGCCTAACTGAGCTAACTCCTGTAATCCTGAAGGGCCCGGACATCATTGTTCGGGCCCTTGTCGTTCTGAAGAGCCGGAGAGCATTTATGGTTCCGCTTCGCTCTTGGCTATGGGGACCCGTGAGCGTGTGAGATCCAAACTGCGGCTTCAAGGCTTAAGGCTAAGTCTTGGCGAGGAATGCTCAGCGGCTGCTTTTGTTGAACTTGTCAGGAAAATCGGCGCGAGTATCGACGTCGCCGACGTTGCGTTGGGCGGCTCCAAAGATCGACCAGAGCCGTTCAAGGATCTCCGGATCGAGATCCGGCCCCGTGGTTCCCAGGGCGTTTTCTTCGAGGTGTGCAACCGATGAGGTGCCAGTCAGCACGCTACTGACGGCCAAGGGCTCTAGAGCAAACTTGTAGGCAGCAGCCGAAATGGTTTCTGGATCAGTGACCACCCAACTGAGTGGGTCGTCAGCATCGAGGGAATCGTCAAGCAACCCGACGCTCTTCCAGTTCCTGACGACAGTAGCGAGTCGCGAGGCGTTGGTGATCACACCTCGGACCGCACACATGATGACAACTCCGATGTCGTGTTCTACTGCCTGATCGAACACGAGCGTTCGGGCCGACGGCGATAAGAGATTGTAGCCAACCATGGCAACGTCGAAATCGATCTCTTCAATCGCCTGGCGGAGCGCGCTGTGCTCGTGGTCAATCGCGTATGCCTCTGAGATTCCGGTGAACCGGACCAGCCCATCGGCTACGGCACGGCTCAACGGCTCACCGAATATGTCCCAAACCTCCGTCACCAATCCTGGTGGGACTGCATGAAGATAGAAGACATCGATGGTCTCAAGGCCGAGGCGGTCGAGACTCGTTTCAAGTGACTTACGCAGGTCATTGGCCTTCTTTATGCTCCGATCAGGACCCACAGGATTGAACTTGGTCGAGAGGATCAATGATTCGCGGTCAGCCGATGTCATAGCTTCGCCCAACAGCGACTCGCTTGAGCCGTATGCCGGTGCAGTGTCGATCATGTTGACCCCGAGTTCTCGAGCCCGCGCTACGAGTCGGCGGACGGCCCGCACATCGGTGCCATCACGTTGGCCGAGTCGACTTGGCCCTCCTGAGCCGAGGCCCATGACGGACACTTCAAGACCAGTCTTGCCGAGCCGTCGCGTCTCTAGCTGGTCGGCCTTCAAAACTGGCCCTCAGAGTCAGGAGCCAACATTGCAAACAACCCCCGGATCCGTCCAGAACCGATCCCAGGTTTCGAAGCATCACTGGCCGATCCCCGCCGAGAGCTTCTCCATGGACGGCAGTCGTCCCTCACGTGATGTCCGCCATTGGGTACGGTGCAACGTTCACGATGCTGCGGGGCTGATTCATTGCTGAATTATACTATGTAGGAACTGCCTCGGGACAGGCGTAGCCTGCAGTCCGACACAATCACTTAAAGGAGCTGCCATGGGAAACGCTGACAGGTCTGTCACCCGACCTTTCGCCCCCGGATCAGGGTACGGACGCCATCTCGTGTCCCAACGCAAAGAGCCAGCCGACGGCGATCTCCCTGCGGTTTCTACCTATCGATGTCTCCGTCTGCCTGAGTCGGTCCATAACCGGCCGATAGATGCATCAGTGTGGGCAGCTGCCGAGTGGTCCGAGCCATTCCAAGAAATATCTGGAGGACATGCAACGGTCGAAACGCGGATTGCGATGCTGTGGGACGACACGAACCTGTATGTGTCATTCAAGGCGGCAGGCCCGCACCGACCCGCCATCATGGACAGGCACCGTGACCATGTGTACATCGCCGACGATTCGGTCGAGTTCTTTATCGACGGAGCCGGCCACTATTACGAAATTGGACGGAACTCGATCAACAATGGATATGAAGTCCGCTGGGTTTGGCTTGAGCAGCTTGTAGAGCGTCGCGACTTTGAGAACCTTGAATTGTGGATCACATCTCCGGACTTCATCTACTACCGCAGGAGGGAAGGTGAGCCCATCGGTCGCATCGGCGACATGAGCTATGCCCTCCCCGACTTGGTCACGACGGTCGGGCCCGAACAACGAGCCACGGATAGGGGCGAAGGCGGATGGCGAGCCGAGATGGTGCTGCCGTGGGGGTCAATCGAACAGGCTGTGTCGGGCATCTGGCCACCGAAGATCAACGATGAGCGCAGATTCGCTGGAATGCGAATCCACCATGGCATGGACGCCCACGAGCCGGGACAGTCGAAAGAGCAGCAGACCTGGTCCGTGATGGGAAATCAAGATATTCATAATCCGGAAAGGTGGACCCGCGTCTCGTTCGCTGAGGAGCCGGTGGAGGTCTCAAGTACCCCTTGACGCTTCGTGTGCGAGCATTGGCCAGACCGATCTGACTTCGCGCGCCACACTGTCAAGGCCCTCGACGTCATCGGGTGC
>CAXMSI010000133.1:0-383 GCA_964196085.1 uncultured Acidimicrobiia bacterium
GCCATAGGACGCGACCACCTCGACTCAGGCTCGGTGGCATCGCCATTCCGCGAGACCGAAGCCATGCTTGACGGGTCTGACGCAATTGCTGACTGGCCGCTACTCAATGCCATGCTCAACGTTGGTTCGGGAGCCACCTGGGTCAGTTTGCACCACGGCGGTGGAGTCGGCATCGGACGCTCGATCCACTCGGGCCAAGTTTGTGTCGCCGACGGGTCGTCCCTCGCCGCAGAGAAACTAGAGCGTGTGCTCACCAACGACCCCGGAACAGGTGTCATGCGTCACGCGGATGCCGGATATCCCCGGGCAATCGAAGTAGCTCGGGAGCGTGGAGTTCAGATCCCAATGTTGGCCAGCGAATGAGCGTACGCCAAGTCGTCCCA
>CAXMSI010000133.1:393-5069 GCA_964196085.1 uncultured Acidimicrobiia bacterium
GCTGCCGACTGCCCTAGTGCCCGTAAAAGACATCGGAAGCCAGAAGATTCAAGGGCTGATCGACGACCTCATCGACACTATGCACGACGCCCACGGCGCCGGTATCGCAGCCACTCAGATTGGGGTGGGTCTAAGAGTCACAACGCTAGAAGTGAAGAACAATCCGCGCTACCCCTACAAGCCAGCCATCCCACTCACCGTCGCCATCAATCCAATCATCACGCCACTCGATGACGAAATGGTGGTGATCAACGAAGGCTGCTTATCAGTTCCCTTGCGGGGCGATCTCCAACGGCATGTCAACATTCAAGTTGACTACCTCGACAGGCACGGCGTGCGTCATGTAGAGACCAAACGAGGTCTCACCGCTGGAACATGGCAACACGAGTGTGACCACCTAGACGGCAACCTCATCGTGGACCGCATCGACCCGCGCACCATGGCCACCTGGGAACAGTTCGACGAGCATCAGCGCCCCGCTTTCGTAGCTCGAATCACTCAATTTGTAGGCCGGATTGGGTCGTGACCGGGGTCAAACAGTTCTTCGCAAAGAAGGCTTGGCTGGGCGACGATGCTCTGGCCAACGACGTCACGGTGGAGGTCGCGAACGGCGTCATACGTGGTGTTGACTCGGGAACAGAACCAACCCCTCAGGCACAGTTGCTCGATGGGATTCTGCTTCCAGGCTTAGCCAACACACATAGCCACGTGTTCCACCGAGCACTTCGGGGCCGAACCCATAACACCTCAGGTTCGTTCTGGACATGGCGCGACACCATGTATTCGGTGGCTTCCCAACTCACGCCCGACTCATACTTCACGCTTGCTAAAGCTACGTTCAGAGAGATGCTGTGTGCAGGTTTCACCACAGTGGGCGAGTTCCACTACCTACACAATCAGGCCGATGGTTCCCCGTACGAGAATCCCAACGCCATGGGCGAAGCGGTGCTCGCTGCAGCTGCCGAGGCTGGAATTCGCATCACGCTGCTCGATACGCTCTATCTCTACGGAGGACTCGACGACAACGGATTTACCGAGCCCAACCCGCAACAGCGTCGCTTCATAAGCCCGAACCCCTATCTGTGGACTTCTCGAGTCGCCGCCCATACTTCGGCACCAAACCAGAAGATCGGAGTCGCGGCTCACTCGGTGCGCGCGGTAGACGAAGACTCGATCAGAGAAGTGGCGGATATTGCAAGAGACAGCGGCTTCGTTGCCCACATCCACTTATCGGAACAACGCGGAGAAAACTCGCAGGCGTTCACCGCATTCAGTAAAACCCCCACCGACATCATCAACACCGCCGGCTTGGTCGGTTCAAACGTCACAGTTGTCCACGGCACGCATCTAACGCCATCAGACATACAAGTCCTCGGCTCCACCAATACCGGCGTCTGCTTCTGCCCAACCACTGAACGAGACCTAGCTGATGGGGTTGGGCCCTCCAAAGGCCTCACAGCGGCGGGGGTTAGATTGAGTCTCGGATCCGACTCCCAGGCTGTCATTGACCCATTCGAGGAGATGCGCGGGTTGGAAATGAATGAGCGGCTCATCAGTCATAAACGCGGCACATTCGATGCGAACCAGCTCATGTCTATCGGCGGCAAGAATGGGTACGAAAGCCTTGGCTGGAACGGAGGCACCACTGCTGCGGGCGCCGTTGCCGACTTCATCACCGTGAGTACCGACTCCGTTCGCTTGGCCGGGCCCCAGGGGCTGGCTGGAATCGTGTTTGCTGCAACATCGGCCGATGTGAAAACGGTGATCGTTGCGGGAGAACAGGTTGTGACTGATGCCAAGGCCGAAACAGTGCTCGTGGCTGAGGCCCTCGATTCAGTACTCTCATCCCTACAAACATGACATCTCATCTAATAGACAACATCGGCCAACTAGTGACCAATGACCCAGACCTGGGGCAAGGCCCGCTCGGGGTCCTTACCAACACATCTTTGGTCATCGAGGACGACCGCGTGGTTTCCGTAGGTTCACAAGACCGGCTGACGGATGAGCGGATTGATGCCGATGGCGCTTGCGTAATCCCTGGCTTCGTAGACTCTCATTCACACTTGGTCTTTGCCGGCGACCGAGCTGCAGAGTTCACTTCCCGGATGGCCGGCAAGCCCTATTCGGGGGCTGGTATTGCAGTGACGATGAACGCCACCCGTGCTGCCTCTCCGGAAATCCTGAGCGAGTTCACTCGCTCTCGCATCGCCGAAGCTCGAGCGAGCGGTACCACGACGATCGAGATCAAGTCGGGGTATGGCCTCACGACCGAGAGCGAGGTTCTCTCCCTTGAGGTGGCTAGTGAATTCACCGATGAGGTCACGTTCCTCGGAGCGCACATTGTGCCGCCAGAGTTCATCGACGACCCTGACGGATACGTCGACCTTGTGTGTGGAGAAATGATCGACGCTGCTGCATTAACGGCCAAGTGGATCGATGTCTTCTGCGAAACGGGTGCCTTCTCTGCTGACCAATCAAGAAGAATTCTAAGAGCTGGCAAAGCGGCCGGCCTGGGCCTCCGGGTCCACGGCAACCAACTTGGCCATGGTCCAGGTGTGCAAGTGGCCGTAGAGGAAGGCGCTGCATCAGTTGATCATTGCACCTACCTTGCTGATGATGACATTGCAGCCCTCGCCAACAGCAGCACTGTCGCCACGTTTCTCCCAGCAACAGACTTCTCGACGCGCCAGCCATACCCTGATGCCCGCCGAGCGATCGACGCTGGTGTCAGCGTCGCTTTGGCTGCCAACTGCAACCCCGGGTCAAGCTATACGACCTCAATCCCCTTCTGCATTGCATTGGCCGTTCGAGATATGCACATGACCGTCGAGGAAGCCATCGCAGCGGCCACAATTGGAGGGGCGAACGCTCTTTTGCGGACAGACGTTGGTCGGCTTACCCCCGGCTCCGCTGGGCACGCCCTGATCTTGGAAGCACCCAGCTACCACCACCTTGCGTACCGGCCTGGTGTCCAACTCATCAGACAGACCATTGCTGGGTAGGGTGTTTCCATGACCAACCTCTACGGACCTTCTACCGCGCTGATCGTCGTCGACGTTCAGAACGACTTTGCAGATCCCGACGGCAGCCTTACAGTCGCTGGAGGTACCGACGTTGTTCCAGTCATTAACGGTCAGATCCAACGTGCCAAAGATGCAGGCGCCTTCGTTGTCTACACGGCTGATTGGCATCCTGAGTCAACACCCCATTTCTTGAAAGATGGCGGTATCTGGCCAGTCCATTGCGTAGGCAACATGTGGGGTAGCGAGTTTCATCCTGACCTAGTGGTCGACGGCCCTGTGGTTCGCAAAGGAATCGACGGGGAAGACGGCTACTCGGGGTTCTCAGTGATGCACCCAACCTCAGCGGCCGTTACAAAGACCGAACTGGGCGAGATACTGCGCGATCGCGGCATCACCAAGATCGTGATCACCGGCTTGGCAACTGACTACTGCGTGAAAGAGACAGCCCTCGATGGAGTCACAGAAGGTTTCGAGACGGTTCTCTTCTCTCCCGGTTCGCGGCCGGTGAACCTTGGTCCAACTGACGGTGAAACAGCCATCGAAGCCATGGCTTCAGCGGGCGTAGAGATCCTTTAACTCCCGAACACTCCGGCCAAGAACATCACAGCCACAAGAGCCGAGACAGCCCCAAGAGCCTGGCGCCTGTCAAGTCGTTCCTTCAAAATCAGGAGAGCAGCGACCGCCGTGACCGCCGGGTACATTCCCGATATGGCAGTTACCACCGAGAGGACACCGATATGAAGCGCTGCGAGGATCGTGAGGTTGGCTCCCATGTCGAAGACCCCTGCAGCCGCCACCGACCGCCGGCCTTTGCCCTGGAGACTAAGGCCGTCACTCCGAAATAGGGCAATGCCCACAGCAATCGGGATCGAGAACGTTCTCGCCCCAGCCAAAGGGAACAGGCCACTTGAAGCAGCGGTGAAGGCAAAGAGCACGTTGAGAATCCCAAAGCCGAACCCGGCCCCAGCAGCCGCCCAGAGCATCTTCCCTGAGCCAGTTTCGGATCCGCCAGCCCCTGAGACAAGGACAACCGCCACCGCTGCGAGAGCAATACCAATCCATTGGAAGGTGGTCGGCCGCTCTCCCGCAATCAGATCGGCTACGAGGCCGATCATCAGATAAACAACACCGGTAATTGGCGCCGCCACAGCCATCTTCCCGTTGGCAAGCACGAAGTAGAGCAGCGATAGCCCGATCAGGCCGAGGCTCCCGGCAAGTCCCCCTATGAAGAAATCTCTCATCGACCAGGCTTCCGGCGGCCAAATGAGCAATCCAAGTGCGAGCACAGGAACGCCCACCATTTGTGATCGGGCCACCACGGTCCACGTTGGGTACTCCTTGGTTCCGCTACCACCGGCGAAGTCGGCTATGCCGTAGAACAATGCAGTCAGCGTGGCGAGAAGGGCCGCCATCAGAATGCGACCAACCGAGACGGCATCCGCCCGGGCACTTTGAATATGATAAAATTACGTTCCGATGCTGGAAAAGACAGAGTCTCACCCTTCCGTGTTGTTTCTGACAAGATTGACCTTGCTCGCCTGGTTATCGATGATCGGCGTCGACTTCTTCTTGCACGCCGGGTTGCTTGCACCCCTCTATTCCAACCCCAGCCCGTTTCTTCTACCTCCTGCACGAGCGTTTACCCTCATT